>CAZYWI010000031.1:0-5668 GCA_964651585.1 uncultured Candidatus Saccharibacteria bacterium
TATAAATAAAATACCTACTAAGAGCCAACCAGCTAAAGCTGGATAAAAATATGGTTTGTTATTTGCGAGATTCATAGAAGTTTATTTTATTGTTTAATAATATAATAACAAAAATCGTGATATAAATCAATATATTTTCTTAAATTCTCTTCAACAATTTTTGACTCGCAGCAATAATATCAACGCTTAATAAATGAAATTTTTTCATTAACTCTTCTGGCTCTCCTGATTCCCCAAATTGATCTCTTATTCCTACAAATTCTTGAGGCCGTGGTAAAAATTGTGAAAGCAATTCAGCTACAGCACTGCCCAAACCTCCAATAATTTGATGATCTTCTATGGCTACTACTCCTTGGCATTTTCGAGCTGCCTCGATAATTGTGTCTTTGTCTAAAGGCTTTAAGGTGTGATTGTTTAAAACAATAGTTCCAATACCCTCTTTATCTAAAAATTTTGCCGCTACTAAAGTTTGATAAAGTAAATAACCGCAGCTAATTAAAAGAATTTTGGGATTATTGCTTTCTCAAACAATTTCGCTTCTACCGATTATAAAGGGGGTTTCTTCTCCTGTAATAATAGGGGTTTTATCGCGACTTAATCTTAAATAAACTGGCTGATTTATTTCTGCAGCAGCTAAAGTAGCTTTACGAGCTTCCAGAGCATCACAAGGACAAACGACAATCATATTTGGTAAAACCCTCATTAGAGCTATATCTTCTAAAGATTGGTGAGTGGCTCCATCTGGGCCAGTATTAATACCAGCGTGTGAACCAATAATTTTCACTGGCACATTATTATAACAAACAGTTGTTCTTATTTGTTCTCAATTTCTGCCCGGTGAAAAAATAGCAAAAGAAGTAACAAAAGGGATTTTGCCGCAGCTGGCTAAACCAGAAGCAACGCCAATCATATTTTGTTCGCTAATACCACACTCAATAAATCTTTCTGGAAAACGAGCTCGAAATTTATCAACCCTTGTTGATTCTGATAAGTCGGCAGTTAAAACCATAATATTGGGATTCGTTTCTCCGGCTATTAAAATGCCCTCTCCAAAACCATCTCGTATAGTTCTCGTTTCAATATTATCTGTAAAAACATTGGGATTTAATTTTAAATTTTTATTCAGCATCATAAATATTTAATTCTTTGGATATTCAATTTTGTGTTTCTCACATCATTTCTCAAAAGATAATTTTAAAGTTTGAGCATCATACTCTTGATTAATTTTAGTGGCTATTTTGAAAATTTCAACCGCTTGATCGGGCAAACTCTCTAATAAACTGTTCAACTTTTTCATCTTAATTTTATCGCCTTTGGCTTCTATAAGCTGCTTTCGCAAAAAGTTATCAAGCTTGGTTTCTATCTCAATAATAGTTTTTACTTCTTTGGCTGTTCTTGGATTCAAATCTTTATTAGATTTAGGGCGTTGAGATAATGATTCCTGCTTTCTTTCGGTAATAGTATCTAAAACATGAGTTTTATAAAAATCAGGTCGATGTGCTTTCATTAAATTACGAAGAGTTACTTCGCTCACTAATCCATTTAGGGCCTCGCTTGCTAATTTTGAAGATCCATTATAAGCCTCGAATAATTTTTGCAAATCATCAAGATTTTGCTGATCTTTTACAAAGCGTGAAGATCATCATTGACTATCTTCTTTTTTTAAAGATTTGATGACCTTGATTAACCTTCGGCGAATTACTTGAATTTTTTCATCTTGTTCTTTATCTTGAGACGTCTTTTTTTCTGAACGATTTGGAGTCAGTTTTTTGTTAGATTCTCAACCTACCATATTTATTATTTTAATTATTAAGCTCATTTAGCTCCGCCAAAGCTTTTTCTGCTTCTTCTTTTGAAGGAACTCTACCATGTCACTCATACTTATTTTCTATAAAGGAAACTCCTTTACCGGGAATGGTGTGGCAAATAATAGCTACGGGTTTTTCAAAAATAGCTTTAGCACAATATAAAGCATCGATTAAGGCTTTTAAATTATGTCCATCAACCTCTAAAACATACCAACCAAAACTTTCATATTTTTGTCTCAATGGCTCGAGAGGCATCACCTCCTCAGTATAGCCATCGATTTGAATATTATTTCTATCAATTAAAACAGTCAAATTATCTAATTTCAACTTTGAAGCCATCATCACTGCTTCTCAAGTATTACCCTCGTCATGTTCGCCATCACCCAAAAGACAATAAATTTGAAAATTCTTTTTATCTAATTTTGCGGCTATAGCCATACCAATGGCTTGCGATAAACCTTCGCCCACTGGGCCTGAGGAAGTCTCGAGCCCTGGCAATTCTTGACGATGAGGATGACCCTGTAAAGGAGAATCAATTACTCTAAGCGTTTTTAATAAATCACGCGAAAAATAACCAGCATAAGCTAAAATAGTATAAATCAATGGAGCATAATGGCCATTAGAAATAACCACTCTATCACGCAAATCTCAATTTGGTTCCTGCGGATTATATTTTAAAACCCCTCCAAAATACAGAGCAACGTATTGCTCTACTGCTCCTAAAGGACCAGCGGTATGCCCCGATTTTGCTTCTGCCAAAATTTCAATTAAAGTTTTTCTAATTTCCCGGCATAAAGCATTTAAATCGTCTAAAGATTTACTAAGGTTTTGCACTTTTATAGCCATACAAAATTTTCAAAAATTATTTAATCCCTAAGTTTTGTTTAATCACCTGAAATTTTTCTCAGGGTTGGGGTGAGTCAAAAATTAAAGATCCCATTGCTAAATAATCCACTTTATTTTCAATAGCTTTTTTAGCTATTTCCTCATCAATGCCACCATCCAATTCAACCTTAATACCAGGATATTTCTTCTTTAAATATTTGACTTTATCTAAAACATACCCATGAAACACCTGGCCCGATGGCCCAGGTGTTACCCCTAATAGCAAAACGAATTTGATTTTTTGAAGGTAAGGAACAATTGCCTCGACTGGAGTTTCGGGCACAAGCGCTATTCCCATCTCAATGTGATGTCTTTTTGTCTCTCGATAAAATCAAAAAATTTCATCGTTATTTAAAGCCTCGTAATGGAAAATAATTCTTTTGGGCCTTAAAGCTAATAAATCTTGAAAAACTTTTAAATTATTTTTCACCATTAAATGAACTTCCCATTTAGCTTTAACTTTTAATTTGCTTATTAAATTGATAATTTTTGGTATATCAGTAAAATTTTTTCACGTAGTAAATTTTCCGTCGGCAATATCCAGCTGAAGTCAATTATGATAATCTTTAAATAAAGATAATTTAGCTTGTATTTTTAAAGATGTTTTGTCGTTAATGACGGGAATAATTTGTGTCATTACTAAGATTTAAAGTTTTCTTTCTCAATATTTTTAATTTGCTCTAGCCTTTTAAGATATCGCGCTTCATCTGCTTTTGGCTCTTTGAGTCAAGCCTTAATTATTCTTCAAGCAGCCGAGGGTTCTATAATGTCAGCAGGCAAACATAAAATATTTGAGTCTAAATGCTTACGCGATTGGCGCGCCATAATAGCAGTTAGGCAAAGGGCGGCTCTAATATCGGGAAATTTATTGCATATAATGGACATACCAATGCCTGTGCCACAAAAAGCGACACCCCTATTCTCTTCGGGATTTTGACTTACCTTTTGAGCCACTTTTTTACCAAAACTTACAAAACTGTCGTTTGGGTTATACTCTTGAGCCCCTAAATCCTTGAAAGGAATCCGGGCATTAACTAAAAACTCTTTGATTTTCTCTTTTAAATAATAACCCCGATGATCGGCGCCTAAATAAAGCATAATTTTTTATTAATTAAAGCCTAATAATAGTTTATATAATTTTTTAAAAATATGCAATCAATTTTTTATTTTTTATTCATTTTTAATTATCTTTATCAAACTGTGTCTTATCAGTATTTATTTACGTCCGCTTATAGCAACTCTTTTTATTTATTTGAGTTTATTTAACCACATTAGGAGGCACTCTACCTTCTAAGGCCGCAATCACATTTGAGACAGCCATTTCGCTCATTTTAACCCTCGCTTCATAAGAACTCGCAGCAATATGAGGTGTTAAAATAACATTTTTTAAATCTTTCAGTCCTGGATAAACTTCTGGCTCATTTTCAAAAACATCAAGCGCTGCTCCTTTAATCTTACTATCTTTTAAAGCTTCATAAAGCGATGCTTCATCGATAACTGGGCCTCGAGAAGTATTAATTAAATAGGCGCTAGGCTTCATTAAATTAAGTTTTTCTTTATTTATTAAATGATAGGTATTTTTATTAAGCGGCGTATGCAAACTAAGAATATCAGATTGCTTAATTAAATCATCTAAGTTACTAAAATGCGTTAAATTTAATTCTGCTTCTAATTTTTCATTCCGTATAATATCATAATACAAAACTTTCATTCCAAAACCTTTTTGAGCAATTTGAGCCACAAAACTACCAATGGCTCCCAGCCCAACAATACCTAAAACATTATTTTTTATTTCATCACCCATTAATAATTCGGGATCAAAACCCTTATATAAACCCTGTCTCACAAAATTATCTCCCTCTAAAATGCGATGACAAAGATTTAAAATTAAAGCAAAAGTATGCTCGGCAACGCATCAAGCATTAGCCGCAGGAGTATGAGTTACATAAATACCTCGTCTTTGCGCTTCTTCAACATCAATATGATCGTAGCCGACAGCACAACTTGCAATAATTTTTAAATTAGGACCAGCGCTTTCTATTACATCTTTATCAATTTTATCGCCAACTACGGCAATAATAGCTGCAGCACCTTTAACTCCTTCCTGCAATTGAGATTTTAACAGTGGCAGGCCTTCTCCTCCAACTACAACTTCTAATCCCTTTTGTTTTAATAAATCAATGCTTCCATCAACAATTTTCCTTGTAATAAACACTTTTGTCATATTGAAAATATTTAATTTTGATTAATTTCTTGATATTTTATCTCCAGCTCTTGAGGCCCAGCAACATAAGGCAAAACTTGGCCTTCTTGAAAATAAAAAATAACTCCGCCAGGAACTAAATTAAACGTTTCATAATTTTCTTTCTTAGCTGCTAATCCTTCAGTAAACAATTCATAATCTAAATGTAAATCTTGAAAACGCTTTAAAGCAATGGTGGCAATTTTATCTAGGGTTTCTTGATCCTTGATAATGTTTTCAAAAGTCATAACTCTTTGATGAAGTAAGTCGTAATTTTTAGCAAAAATTGGATGAATAGGATGAGCACCACCTAAAAATTGTTCTGTCTCAAATTTCAAGCTTAAAAGACCAAAATTATTGCAAACTACTTTATAATTCATAAATAAACTAAATTGCCAATTAACATCTGGCGGAGTTATCTGACTAGCAATACTTTGCTTAAAATCAATAATTTGCTGCTGAACAAAATTTTGAATATCCTGATTAACAAATGCGTGATTAGTCTCGGGGTAATGAATATCAATGCTATAATTGTCTCCCTGCTCAGTAATAGTTTTATCTTTAATTTCTGCTGGATTTAAATTATCATCCGGGACAATAATATCTGCTGATCGAGAAAATTGATTTTTTAAATAGATAGCTCCGCAATATAGGACTACTAAAACAGCTAAAATTAAAACTAACCATAAAAATTTTTTCATATTTGTTTTTATTATTAAGAGTTTATTAACAT
>CAZYWI010000032.1:0-5626 GCA_964651585.1 uncultured Candidatus Saccharibacteria bacterium
AAGGATAACAAAATTTTCATTATAGGCGATAAAGGCGTCATCAATAGAAGAGATTAAGCCATTAGCTTGGTTTTTTTCCATTTCTATTTTAGAAATTCGATCAATAAAATCTACAAAAATAATAAAAATGATGATAATTAGTGCGTTATTTAGTACAACAAGGAAAGTAAATATTTTATTGAAGCTTAAACGAGAAAACGCAAAAAAAGTTAGGATACTTGAAACTATAAGAAGCGCAAGGACGAACTGTAGCCTCCAATTTTTGATATTGTGAATTAATTTGTTTCAAAAACTCATCATAAAAATTTAAGCTATATAAATATTAATATTTATGTTCATAATGTAGTTACTTAATTTTTTGAAATCTATCTTGATTGGCATTTGTAATGGTTAGAGAGTTCATTCTTGCATTTCTCCTCAGCTGTTGCCCTTTTTGACACCAACTAAAAGAGGAATATGAAGCTCATTGTTTTCTAAAAGCTGTTTAATGGGTTGTATTACTTTTGATATTATATCAAATTTTGTTTCAAATAACAACTCATCATGAATCTGGGCGACCAATTTTACATCATTTAAGAGATCGTTTTGTTCTAAATATTGAAAAATATTGGCCATTGCTATTTTGAGAAGATCGGAAGCCAATCCTTGTAAGGGCATATTAATAGCTATACGTTCCTCGTTTTTACCTTCACGAGAATTAGCGCCAATAAAAGGTAGAAATCTTTTGCGGCCAAAATAAGTTTCACTAAAGCCATTAATTTTTGCTTGTTCTTTCAAGTTTTCAATAAATTTTTTCAACTCGGCATAATGAGTAAAGTAATCATTAATATATTTTTTTGCTTCTTCTTGAGAAATTTGAGCAGTTTCTGAAAAAGAACGAGCCCCCATACCATAAATAATGCCAAAATTTAGAGCTTTTGCTCTATTTCTTAAATTATCATCAACCTTATCGTAGGGGACATCAAAAATTAAGCTGGCAGTGTAACGATGAAAATCTCGGTTCTCTTTGAAGCCTTTAAGCATTTCTTGATCATTCGAAAGTGCGGCAGCAATTCTTAACTCCATCTGCGAATAATCAAATGATAAGAACGAATAACCCTCTTGAGCCACAAAGCAATTTCTAACCAAAAGTCCATATTCACCTTTTATGGGAATGTTTTGCAAGTTAGGTGAATCTGAAGAAAGCCGACCCGTTGCTGTACCAGTTTGATTTCAAAGAGCATGAATTCTCCCAGTTTTAGGATTAACAAAACTCGGCAGTGTATTTAGAAAAGAATTGATTAATTTAGTGAGTTCTCGATAAGAGATAATTTTTTCTATAATTGGGTGCGCTTTGGAGAGTTTTTTCAATTCCTCGCTACCTGTGGAGATATTTTTTGCTGGTGTTTTTGAGAGACTTTTAGGAGATAGTTTTAGCTTATCAAAAAGAATTGCCGATAGTTGTTTTGGAGAATTAATATTGAATTCTTCTTGGGCAAGTTGATAGATTTCCTTTTCAAGATTTTTAATTCGAGGTTTAATTTGTTCTTCCAGTTGAGTTAAATAATCTAAATCAATTTGTATGCCATTTACTTCCATGGCGCTTAAAACTTTTATAAGCGGTTTCTCAATTTTTTCTCAAACTCTATTTAGGTTTTGAGTTCTTATTTTATTTTGTAAATTATCATAAATTTCTGGTAAAATAAAGCAAAAATCCTCGATTTCAAAATTATTATAAAATTGATAAAAAGTTGATTGATGAGGATAATATTGTTTAGCAATATTATCTAAGGTATAGTCCTTTTTGTCTGGGTTTAATAATCAAGCCAAAATTTTTATATCTTCAAAATCATATTGGTTGAATATGAGAGGGTATTCTTCATAAAAGATTTTGGCCTCGAAAGTAATTAAATTTTTATTCCGTAAGAAATTTTTGAGTGACTGTTGAATTTGCTCATTTTGCAAAGTTGTTTTGTCAAAGGTAAACATTCTAAATTGTCCATGGGCAAAAAATCCAAGAAGTAGTTTATTTATTTCTCTTTCTTGATATTTGCGTCCCTTATAATCTAAGAGCAGATAAATGTTTTTTGTGTCAATAATAAAATAATCATTTAGTTGTTCTAATTTAGTGATAGCAATAGGTTCGGGCGGCGACGCCGCTATATTTTTTTGAATTTTTGGCTCATTTATTTCCAATTTTTTTATTAGAGAATAAAATCCATATTTTTTAAAAATATCTTTTAGTTTTTCATTGTTTTTGATTTGAAAAGTGCAATCATTTAATTGGATAGAGATCGGAACCTCTCTGTTAATTAGGGCTAATTGTTTGCTAAAAAGCGCTTCGTCTTTTTGCTCTCAAATTTTTTTGTATATTTTTTTGTCTTTCTGGGGAATAAGTGGGTCATTAATTATTTTTTCGGCGTCTTCTATGAGTTTTTCTATATTTTGGTGCTTTTTAAGCAAAGCAATGGCGGTTTTATCACCAATACCACTAACTCCTGGAATGTTATCTGACGGATCGCCTTTTAATCCTTTATAATCCGCGAATTGTTGAGGTGAAATTTCATATTTTTTTTGAAATGTTTCTAAGTCATAAATAATACTATTAGAAATGCCAGTTTTTAATGTTCAAACTTTTATATTATCAGAAATAAGCTGTAGAGTATCTAAATCTCCAGTCACAATAATAATATCTAAATTCTTATCTTGCCCTAATTGTTTTGCAAGAGTAGCTATAATATCGTCGGCTTCATACCCTGGAGCTTCTAAAATGGGAATATTTATGCAAGTTAAAATTTCCTTAACAATAGGAATTTGCGAATATAAATTGTCGGGAGATTTGATTCTTGTAGCTTTATATTCCTCAAACATTTTATGCCTGAAAGTTGGTGCAGCGACGTCAAAAGTAGCGATAATATATTTAGGATTTAATTCCTCAATGGCCTTAAATAATATTAAAAAAAATCCGTAAGCAGCATTAGTAAGTGTGCCAGAAGAATCGTGTAGCTCAGGCAAGGCGTGATAAGCACGGTGAATTAAAGCATTGCTATCAATTATCATTAAAATATTTTTTTTGTCTTGTTCTACCATAATATTTTTGACGCTAAAACCTATTTATTAAGATTAGATTAGGGATTATAGAAAGGCCTGAGATATTTATTGAGTGGGGTTTAATTTATCCATGCCCAAATAAGAAGAATAAATCTTACTATTTTAACCCTCAAAGACGCTGCATTTTATTTCATCTATAGTTTCTTTTTTGCATCTATGTAAATCAGAAAAAATAGCTCAACATCATCGCTAAATATTGATGCTAGTTGTATTGCAGCAGCTTGCGTCGTGAAAGATCGCGGCAACTGTTTTTAAGGAGAGAAATATGCCCATATTTTATAGCAGCAAAAAAATCCAGGATAATTAATAAAGCTACGCTAACTCATATAAGAGTTGTTTTTGGCATAATATTATTTTAGTCATTATTAATTGTAAGGGTTGTAGGTTTTACAACACAAACTCAGTCCTGAATATTATTTACATTTTTAAGGTTGCATTGAAGCTCGCCCCTTAAATAGAGACGGCCATTAATTGTTCCATTAACTAAATCGGGATAAGCATTGAGATATTTGGACACATCAATAACAATTTTATCAGGCGCACCTGTGTCTTGATCAGATATCTCATTAGAGATTACTATAAAATTATTATAATCTTGACAATAATCTGAAGTGCTATCATTTATTTTTTCTGCTTTGTCAACTCAATCAAAGGTGTATTCAAAAGGCACATTAACTTGATTGTTGTTTAAATCGGCGTTAATGTTGGTACCAAATTTAGTAATATTAAATATGCAAGGATTGTCGAATTCTGAGCAAAGAAAATTTCCAGTAATCTCATAATTTTTAAATAAATTAAATGGTACAGCTAAATAATTATAATAGTGAGAAGGAGGAGTATTGGCGCTATAAATTGTTTGCCCGTTGTTAAATTGTAAATAAGATTCCGCTCCCCTATTAACAGCGATAAGAAATGGCCGCTGGGATATAAGAGGCTTATATTTTTCTTCAAATTTCGCTAAATATAGATTAAGCCCTTGGTTTATTTGGGGGAATGCTATCATTACAGGTATTTCTCTATCTACATATAACTTATCCACTTTTATAGTTTGCTCGTTTTGAGCATTAGGTATCGAAAAATAAATTTTCTCAGCTTTTATTGTTTCAAATCAGTAGCATCTTGCATGAGCGTTATTAATTTTTAAGTAATTTCAAATTTTATTTCAGAAACTTATTTTTTCAGTTTCATAAAATATTTTGGTAGCTATGAGTTTATTATTCGACAGGGTTTTGATATCATTAGGTGTTATTTGTTCTATTTTGTCATTATTTTTGACAAAGGTATTGTTAGCTAATCCGTTTACAGTGAGTTCCATTAGGCCGCAGCGAATTCCTCCATCATAGGGAAAGACATCAAAGGTAATTTTGTTTTTGTCTGGCTCTAAATCAATTTTTTGCGGATTAACTCAGCCAGAAATTGTTTTGAATGTTTTTCCATCAATAATTTCTTGAGACCGCTTGAAAATAAAAGTTCGATCATAATTATCTTCATTATTATCTATGGTAACTATTTTATCTTCGGGTACCAAACTCGTTTGTCCTATTATTTTATTTGTTTCTTGACTTTTTTTAGGTTGGTTTTGGGATTGTTTGTTTCTAATAACAAACCCCGAGCTAATTACAAGTATGATTATTATAATAGTAATTCATAATATATTAATCTGATTTTGTTTCATATTTAATTGTTTTTATGCTTTTAATCTTAAATTGATAGGCTGCTTAGCTATTCAATAATTTTAAGCTAAGTGCAGGGGTACTCCGACTCGAACGGAGATCAACGGTTTTGGAGACCGCTATTCTGCCATTGAACTATACCCCTTATAATTATTGGCAATTGACTGTTCACATTTAATAATTGGGGATACAGTTATTATAGCATATTTTAATAAAAAAGAAAACCCTTAGGTTTTAATACCTAGGGAGTGAGTTTTAGAGTTTTTAAATCCGAGATACTTAGTTGTTTAAAATTTTGGATGCAAATATTGGCCTTTCTTGTTTTTTGAGAGCTAATCAAAATATTGGGCATACCAGCCTTTTTGGCTGCTTTTATTCCGGCTATCCCATCTTCTATTACTATAATTTTGTTTGGCGGTAAATTTAATAATTTGGCGCATTGAAGTCAAGTTTCTGGGTCTGGTTTACCCCTTTTAACATCATCGCCACTAACAATATGAGAGAAGTATTGATATAATTTGTATCTTTTTAATATTATTTCGACATATTTCTTTTTTGAAGCCGTACCGATTACCTGCTGTATACCTGCTTCGGAGGCCTCTTTTATAAATTTTTTAACTCCTGGCACAAATGTTCAACTTTTATTTTGAGCCAGTTTTATCATTAACCTTCATTTGCTATTAACGAGTTCATCAACATCGGCTTTAATTTTATATTGTTTTATTAATATTTGGAAAAATTCTCTTGTTTTTACTCCGGAATAGTTTATACAAATTTGTTCTTTGGTAATAGGTATACCCAAACTATTTAAAATCTGAGCTTCTATTGGAGCGTGAGCTTCTTTCTGGCTTTTTACTATTGTG
>CAZYWI010000033.1:0-5599 GCA_964651585.1 uncultured Candidatus Saccharibacteria bacterium
GAGGTTAAGCTTTATTGAAGCTTTATTTTTAAAAGAAAACTATGTTTCTGAACGAGCTTTATTTTTAAGCTTATTTGATATTCAATCAACAGAAATTATTCAAATTCAAAACAAATTTGGTATTAATAAGGAAGATTTATACAATACCTTAATTTTATCTAGTGTACCGCCGCCTAATTCTGATCAATTAACTATTGGCGTAGGTGATTTTTTGAGATTAAGAATGAAATATGGTTATAAATTTAAAATTAATCGTTCTTGAACTGCTCGACCAACAGACTATTTAGATACTATAGGGATTGATTTAACTGATTTAGCCTCTAAAATGCAATTAGGGTTGATGATTGGACACGAAAAAGAATTTGAAATGATGCTTAATGTTTTATCCAGGCCAGGAATGAACAACGTGCTTTTAGTTGGTGATCCTGGAAGTGGAAAGGAGACAATGGTTGCTTATCTGGCTTTTAAAATAGTACGTGATGAAGTGCCACCATCAATTTTTGATAAACGGTTAGTATCTTTAAATATTGGGAATGTTACTAGTGGAGCAAAAAATATTGGGGAGCTCCAGGAAAGATTTAACTTGATAGCAAAAGAAGTTTTGGAAGCAGGTAATATTATTTTGCATATTCCAAATATTTCTGCTTTAAAGCAAACTACAGTAGAAGGTGCTGGTATTAATGCTGCTGACTTGCTGAAACCAGTTTTCCAATCAGGCTTAGTGCCTGTTATTGGTACGGCAACATCTCAAGAATATCGCGAGATTGTGGAAAAGGATAAAGAGTTAGCTTCAATGTTTGAAGTTATTCGCTTGGAAGAAGTCAGCGAAAGCGAAGCCATCCAGATTTTAAGCTATGAAGCTTTAGGCCTTGAAAAAACTTATAAGGTAACAATTACCTATAACGCTATTAAACGGTCAGTTTATTTAGCTAAAAGATATCTTAGAGATTCTCTTTTGCCAAAATCAGCTCTTGATTTGATGAGGGAGGCTGTCAGTTATGCTAAATCTGTAGGAAAAAAAATAGTGACTGAAGAAATGATTATTGATTTGGTTGAGGCTAAAACTAGAATTCCTTTGTCAGTCGTAACGAAATCCGAAGCTTCTAATTTACTCAATTTGGAAAATTTAATTCATCAAAGATTAATTGATCAAGAAGAAGCTGTAAAGGCAGTGGCTATGGCTTTAAGAGAATATCGGGCTGGTCTTGCTAAAAAAACTGGTCCTATTGCTTCCTTTTTATTTGTTGGGCCAACAGGTGTGGGAAAAACAGAATTGGCAAAAAGTTTAGCCGCTATTTATTTTGGTAGCGAATCGAAGATGATTCGTTTTGATATGTCAGAGTATCAGGATCCAAAAACCATTAGCCGTTTCATTGGGTCTCCGGATGGCTTAGTAAGCGGAGTTCTAACAGAAGCCGTAAAGGCTAATCCCTTTTCTTTAATTTTATTAGATGAATTCGAAAAAGCTAGCCAAAACGTGCTTAATTTATTTTTGCAAGTTTTTGATGAAGGTAGATTAACTGACAATACTGGTACGTTGGTGGAATTTAATAATACCATTATTATTGCTACTTCAAATGCTCTGTCTCAGTTTATTAAAGAACAGTTAGATCAGGGAATATCATATGAAATTTTATGTGACAATATTAAAAAGAGATTAACTTCTGTTTTTACTCCCGAGTTGCTTAATCGATTTAGTAAAATTTTAGTTTTTAAGCCCTTGAGTCAAGAGAATGTTTTAGAAATTACCAAACTTCAAATCGGTGGTATTAAAAAACAATTAATTGAAGAAAAACAAATTGATTTAGAAGTATCAAATGAGGTAATTCAAGAGCTTGCTTATCAAGGATTTGATCCTACTTTTGGCGCTAGACCTTTAGAGGGCGTCATTAGAGAAAAAATTAAAGCCCCGCTTTCAGAGAAAATTTTAAAAGGGGAGATCAAAAATGGTAGCAAGGTGAAAGTTGATTTTCAAAGTGGTGAATTTATTTTTGACATTGCATAGCTGGTTTTAATTTTGAAAAATATTTTATTGCATTTTTTGAAAAATTATGCTATATTTGTTTTATCAACTTAAACTATAAACGAAAGTCATAAGTTTATTGGGTCATTTTTAATATTTTAATAATAAGAAAAAGCCGTTATTCTGTTTTAAAAGAGACCTTTATCTACTGAAATAAGAGAGAATAGAGTCATGTATGGCAATAGAGAGTAGGTTCTTATTTAAAGATTTTAGCATTAAAGTTTGTTTTAATAATTATGAATTAAAGTACTTAGGAGAAAACTAGTTTTTAAATATTAAGCATAGATGCTGTTTAATCAGAATAGGGCTTTATTAAATTTTTATTATGATAACAAGTAATATTTTTATCCCTATCGTCCTTTTATTATTGGGCGTGGTTTTGGGATATGTAATTCGGCATTATCTTTTTACTTTACGATCCGATTCTGTTGAGGCAAAGCTTAAACTCAAAATTCAAGAGGCTAAAGAAGAGTCAAAGGAAATCATTCTCAAAGCAAAAGAAGAGGCGGCAAAGATTGTTGAAGAAGCGAGGAAAGAAGAAAAGGAGAAAAAAGATAAGTTAGATCAGCTGGAAATTCGTTTAATTAAGCGGGAAGAATTTTTAGATCATAAACATTTGGAGGTAGATAATGAACGACAAAAATTAGCAGAAGATATTAATAAAGCTAAGCAAATTAAAGAAGATCTATTAAAAGCAAAAGAGTTGCAAGAGCAAAAATTGCAGGAAATTAGTAATCTTACTCGAGAGGAAGCAAGAAACCTTTTAATTAAACAAATTGAAGATGAACACAAAAATGAATTAGCAGCTGTAATGCAAAAACTAGAAGGTGAGAGACAGGAAACCATAAGAAAGAAAGCTGAGGAAATTGTTTCCTCGGCCATCCAGAGGTTTAGTCATGGCAATGCTTCAGAGATTATGATTTCTACTGTATCATTACCTTCAGAAGATATGAAGGGAAGGATTATTGGTAAAGAGGGAAGAAACATTCACCATTTTGAGAAAGTATCGGGTGTTGAATTAATTATTGACGACTCACCCGATATTATTACTTTGTCATCGTTTAATCCCATAAGGCGTGAAATAGCTCGCTTAGCTTTAGAAAAATTGATTCAAGATGGACGTATTCAACCAGCGAAAATTGAGGAAAAAATTGCTTGAGCTGAGCAAGAAATTAAAAACAGGATTAAAAAAGCTGGAGAAGACGCTGTTTATGAATTGGGCATTTTAGATTTACCCCAAGAGTTGATTTTGCTTTTAGGACGTTTAAATTATCGTGTTAGCTATGGTCAGAATATGCTACTTCATTCTATAGAAGTCGCAACTTTAGCGAGCATGTTAGCTTCAGAATTGGGTGCCAACGTTGAAGTAGCTAAGAAAGCCGGGCTTTTACATGATATTGGCAAAGCGATTGATTATGAAGTTGAAGGCTCTCATGTTGAAATTGGTATTAGAATTTTGCAAAAATATGGCATTTCTGAAGAAATTATTAAGGGTATGAGGGCTCACCATGAAGATTATCCAGTTGAAAGCTTAGAAGCCGCTATTGTTAATAGCGCTGATGCCATTTCTGCTTCACGGCCCGGAGCTCGTAAAGAAACATTAGAAAATTATTTACGTCGCCTAGAAAATCTTGAAAAAATCGCCCTGACTTATCCTGAAGTTGAAAAAGCCTATGCAATTCAAGCTGGCAGAGAATTAAGAATTTTTGTTTTTCCCGATAAAGTTGATGATTATAATACTATGAAATTAGCCAAAGAGATTGCTAAGAAAATTGAAGATGAAATCAATTATCCTGGCGAAATCAGAATTGTCGTTGTTAGGGAAACAAAGGTTATAGAATTTGCCCGTTAATTACTTAAAAACACCCCGAAGTAACTAGGTGGCTTTGATAGTTGAGAATTCAAAAAAGTCTTTTAAAAACTTGATTTTTTTTGAAAAATGTGCTATTATTTGAGTATTAATAAAGGATTTTTGCTGCTAAACAGTTGAGTAAATATTAGTAATATTGTTCAAATAATTTTGTAAAATCAACAAGGTCGGTGTTTAGCGGATTTTATCTCAATAAATAATATAAATTTTTAATATGAAAAAAGACGATTTAGTGGAGTTGGTACATAATCAGATAAAAACTACTAAAAAAGAAGCCGAAGCTGTTGTTGAGGGGATTTTTGAAGCTATTAGCAAAGCCCTAAAGAAGGGGGAAGATGCAGCTATCAGCGGATTTGGTACTTTTGTAGTTAAATCACGAGCAGCTCGTATGGGTATCAATCCTAAAACAGGTGAAAAGGTCAATATTCCTGCTAAAAAGGTAGTGAAATTTAGAGCAGCTAAACCCTTAAAAGAAGCAGTAAAATAATAGTTTTTTAAAAGTTCAAGACATTTTTATTGAAAATTGCCCCTGTATTAAATCAGGGGCAATTTTAAGCTTTTATTTTAGCTATTATAACGTTAGAATCATACGTCTTTCTTCGGGGCTAATGTTTTTAATTTCAAACATTTTCTCCTCGCCGATCTCTAAAGGTTTTTCAATCTTTTTCTTATCCTCAACATCACTATATTTAATAAAACCATAGATACCAGGCTCAAATTCTACTAAAGCGCCTAAGGTACCAGTTTTAATGACTGTGCCTTTATATTTTTTGCCCACTTTATAAATATCAGCTGCATCTTTTCAAGGATCCGGTTTAAGAGCTTTAATTGAAAGAGCTATTCTGCCGTTATCAATACTTTGAATTTTTGCCTGAACTTTATCTCCTTCTTTAAATAATTCAGAGAGGTTAGGAATCAATTGATAATCTACTTCAGAGATATGTATTAAGCCATCTAGCGGAGGGTCACCAAATTTTACAAATAAACCAAAATGCACAACTTTAGTTATTTGGCATTCTACGATATCGCCAGCTTTGTATTGGCTAATAATTTGTTCTTTTTCTGTTTCTGTTTGAACTTCTTTTTCTGAAAAAATTAATTTATTGGTAGCTGGATCTAAATCTAATATTTTTACTTCAAGTTCTTTATTAATAAGATCTTTTAGTTTAGAAAGAATTACTTCTTTATCGCCATTTTCGACTTCAGGATAATGTTGAGGGCTTAATTGAGATGCTGGTAAAAAGCCTTTTATGCCCTTATACTCGGCTATTAACCCTCCACGATTAGCTTCTTTAGGCTTAATGACAATGGTTTCGTTATTCTTCTTTATTTCTTGTAAAGTAGATCAAATTTTTTCTGAACTGGCTTCTTGGAGAGAGGCCTCAATTAATCCCAACTCATTATCTATTTCTAAAACCTTAATATTAATTTTGTCACCTATTTGTAAGTCTTTGATATAGTTTCTTGCCATATTAAATTCATAGCCTCTTATAATAGCTAATCCTAAAGGACTAACATCAACATATAAGACTTTCGGCTCTTTAGCTAATACTGTGCCTTCGATAATACTGCCCGTTGAGGGTACATTTATTTTTTGATATTTTAAGCGTGGAATAACCATAAATTTATTTTTAATGTTTTTATTAAATTTTGAAGCAAATTAAAATGCCCGATTTAGGGTTTTAAAGCATCTTTGACTACTTTTG
>CAZYWI010000034.1:0-5572 GCA_964651585.1 uncultured Candidatus Saccharibacteria bacterium
CTACTACAGTGCCAGAAGAAAGAGATTCCCCGACTTTAATATTAAAGTTTGCCACGATACCGCTAAAAGGAGCATAAACATAATAATCCGCTAAGTTTCTCTTGGCTTCGGCTAAAGCATCTTCTTTTTGCTGCACTGCGAGCTCTAAGGCCTTAATATTAATTGATTGTACGGCAAGACTATTTTGTAAACTATCTAAATTATTTATTATATCAAGCAAAGCTGTTAAATGAGTATTAGCTGTATTATAATAACTACGTAAATTGGTTAGATGTTGGTTTATAAGCGTAGGATTAGATGGTTTTCAATTATCAAAAACAGAACTACTATTAAATAGTTCGAGTACATCACGTGCACTTTTGGTAATATTAGCAAGCTTTTCAGCAAATTGATAGGCATCTTGGAGCGCTTGGCTGATATCCTCTTCGCTACTTCCATGTAAAGCTTTCTGGTAACTTAAAAAGCCTAATTCATATAATCTTCTTGCTTCAGGATAAGCGCGATTGAGCTCCTGAGGCACCGAAGAAAATTGACGACCATAAAATGAGCCTACAACGTCGCTATAATATTGAATATTATTAGTACTCGAATCTGAACTTACATCTTTCTCAAATAAAATATCATCAACCGAATTTAAAATAGTAAAAAGGTCGGTATAAGTCTGAGCGATTTCTTTTAATCCCTTTTCCCCCAGCTCTTTAATTTGGCTTTCAAGATTTTGAATATTACTTGAAGACTTTTGGGCTTTTTCTAAATCAAGCTTACTATTTTCCAGATTTCTTTCCGCATTTTTTACTGCTTCTTGAGCATCATAAGTATCTAGTTGTAAAACTAAAGTTCCTTTTGACACTTCTTGATTATTTTTAACTCCAACATAAACTACGTCGCCCGAAGCTTTTAATTTCAAATCTATCTGCTGAGAGGCAGCCACTTGACCACTGCCTGAAACAGTGGAAGTAATGGCACCCTTTTTTACTTGGGTAATCACATATTTTAAGGAGTTCTTATTTTGAGCTGCTTTACTTCAACCAAAAACAGCCAAGCTAATAATTAAAATCGCAATAATTAAAATTAATCATTTCCGCTGGCGCAATTGTTTAAATCATTCTTTTTTCATATATATTAGTTTAAAAAAATTAATTTTCTGATGAAAATAATTAAACACTTTGACATAAAACTAATGCCAAAGCAATAAAATATATTAACAAAAATTTCATAAAAAATCAAGGCCAATTGTCAATAAGGTTAAAGTAATAAAGATAAAATAATAAATAAAAAATCTCAATTAGATAGACTACTATTTGGAGAGGCTAAAATATCTATAATAATTATATTAGCAAAAACTTCAAACTAATTTTTGTACGTACACAAATTAGTAATTGAACCTATAAAACATTAAAATAAAACCAGGCTGGCATTTACCAGCCCAGAGAACAGATTAAATTATTCCTCTCACCATTCGCTATCAATTACCTCGCGATAAACTCAATCTAGGTATTTCTGCGGAGCTCCTATTTGTTTCAAAACATCATATTCTGCTAACAGACATCGAGTTTCTCCCTGGCGATTGCCATAAACATCATATGGCACTTGTAAAGGATCAATCTGGTGCTCTATTGTATAATCTTTACATTGTTTTATATGATATGCCTCATGAACAAGACCACCTACAAAACAGAAATTGTCATCATCATTCTGTGATAAAGAGCCTATGTACATATATGTTGGGCTATCACAAGAATACATAAAAATATATGAATCAGGGCCGCTGACACATTCTATTCTCTGAACATATTTGATTATAGCATCATAATATATTTTAGCTTTGTTTTTTACAAGATTCAAAGCTTTTTCAGTTTTATTAATGCAATTTTTATCGCCTATTATCTAACTAAACTTAAATCACTATTGATTATAATTGGATTCATTCCTTCTATTTCGTCTTTTAATATATTATTTGGTATTGGATTATAAAGAAATATTTTTTTATTTGAATCAAAGCATCTAAACATTTCTAAAAACGTAGCTCCGCCAATATAATTGGGGGTGCCATTCTTTTCAAAGTTTAACACCAAGATTGCATCATTATTTTTTATTATTTCCCCATCTTTTTTCAACATCTCTGATCTTCATTCTCTATATTCTGATTCTTTTAATAGTTTCATTTCTTCTTCTAAATTTGGCGCGTTATAACCGTTAGGAAAACTAACAATATGGCCAAATTGTTCCAATTCTTCTTTAATTGGTAAAACTTTGTTGAAAAACATTTTACTACAGCTAATACATATTTTCACGATAAGATATGATTATAAATTTATTTGATAGTATTATTATATCAAATTTCTATACTTTTTGCAAATTAAATACCCCTGATTTTAATCGTTTTAATCAGAGGTAGTTAGCTCCGCTTAGTAAACAAAGCGAGATAAATATTAAGCAATAAACCAGTTTATATAATAGACTTGAAAACGGTATAAATTTATATTATATTTTATTTTTTAATTGTTTCCCTTCTTCTAATGATGTCGTCTTATTAATCTAATATATTATTTACCCTTACCATTCCTGTTACGTGTTCCACTTTAACGAGTATTTATTTTTTATTCAGGTTGATGTTTGAATTTTTTCTATATCAACTAATGTCGAATACTAATATTTTATTCTTTTGAGAATAGCGGTGTTTTTACAAAAATTAACAGGATTAGCCCCCTCAACTGATCCTAAAAACATTGTAAACCCAGCCTTTCTGGCCATATTAATTATGGATTCATTATATGTGCCAAATGGCAAAGCCAATATATTGACCTCTTTACCAGTTATTGCCGATAACTCTTTTCGTGATTTAAGAAAATCATTATATATTCTTTTTTCATAATCAGTATTAGTTTCATTTTGTTTTTGTAATAGTTGAGTTTTCAAACCTGCTAAATTATATGTATGTGAACCGACTTCTATAATCCCAGAATCAGCCATTTCTTTTAATTGTTGGCTAGTAATATGACCGGGAGTGTCAAGAGTTGAATTCTGGATGTTTATAGTTCCCTTCATACCTCACTGTTTTAGAACATTATAAAAAACGCTATAATCAGAATCATACCCATCATCGGAAGTTAGAATAACTGTTTTTTTAGTAATTTTTGTGCCTTTATTACAAAGATCAAAGAATTCCTTTACGGTAATGGTTTGATATCCTTTTGAAGATAAAAAAGCTATTTTGTTTGAAAAATCGTTATAACTAGTTTTGTGAAATTCTAAAACTTGTACTTCCGACTGAATTCCATCATCCTCTCACCATTCGCTATCAATTACCTTACGATAAACTCAATCTAGGTATTTCTGCGGAGCTCCTATTTGTTTCAAAACATCATATTCTGCTAACAGACATCGAGTTTCTCCCTGGCGATTGCCATAAACATCATATGGCACATCATAACAATCTATCCCAGGATGTTCTCATAAATAGTCCTGAAATAATTTTAAGTGAGTAGCTTCATGAATAAAACTACTAGCTATATCATAAATATAATCATTATAATATTTGTCAGTTGTTGCATACAGCCTTTCTATATATGGCTGGCAAATATAAATTGTCGGTTGTTTAGAGCAAGTGTCAGTATTAGGATAAGTACACATACCACATTTTTTCTCGTCGGGCGCTAACTTTATATATTTAACATATTTTGTTATACGGTCATAATAAGTTGGGGCTTTCTTCTTCAAAAGATTTAGAGCATCATTTATTCTGGCTGTGTAATAACCAGCGCCAATGATTTGTATTTGATAAGAAGGTTTATTTTTAAATTGAGGCAAAGATATAGAAACAGTATTGCTATAATAGCCAGTATCATTATCAGCACAACGAATCTGAAAATATTCTTGGAGATCTGAATTTTTTCTTCATCCTGTTTTATCTAATAATTGCTTTAATTCGTTAAAAGATAAATCACTTTTTCCATTTCATCATTTACCTGCTTGGTTAGCACCAGAATCGCTTAATCATAAGCCGCATTTTGCATCTAGTGGAGGATTAGTACCAGCGCTAGACACTCTAAGAGAAAATAATTCATTTTGATCAGCTATATCAGTGCTGCCGCTCAATTTAATATTAGTATAAATATTTTTTAAAGGGTTGGCTTTTTGACAATTGGCCTTACCTTGATTAACTCAAGCCTGAAACTTGCTATTATCATAGCAAGGATATTCTATTCCATTAATATTAGTACCTAATTTATTATCTTTCATAAATTCAAAGCCCCAATTATTATTATAAAGAGACCAGGTGATAAGATACACCTCATCATAGGGACCATAATCTTTATTATTTATATTGGCGCATCATTTACCGTCGGAGAGTTGATAGCGTTTATTCTTGACTTTCTCCGGGTTATTACAAGTTGATTCTGCTTTTTCTCGGGCATTAACAGTAATAGTATTGCTAAAATATTTATAATCCGGGTCATTGGTTTCGCATATAATTTGAAAATAAGTAGTGGGGATGATTGTTTGAGTAACTGTTAGGGGAATACTAAATTCCTTTCATCTGCTATCGCTCATTGAAAAACCAGTAAGACTCATAGATTTTTGATCACCCCCTTTTTCCTGTACGGGGTTTCAATAATGAAGAACACAAAATAATTTAATATCTGGGTCAGTATTAATTTGTTTCATTTTAGCTGTAAAAGAAATTTGCTCGCCAGCTAAAGGCTTATTATTATTCACTGATAAAGTAAAGATCTCGCTGCCGGATTTAGGAACTCGTGGTTTGGTAGAATCATCCACAACTGTAATATAAATTTTATTACTTTCTACGGTGCTACCATCTTGGGCGCTTATGCATCTCAAAAAATAGGTGCCGCTATCATCAACTACTCACATTATTGTATCTTTTGCTAAAAGCTCAACAAGTCTCCAACCACCAGGTTGCACAAATTCGCACGAGCCTTCTTCCATTCCTTTTGATGTCCAACTAAAATTTACGAATCTGTGTTTTTTGACCTCTGTTTTATCTGCTGTTAATTTAATTCATGCTTCTCCCTTACCTTGCTCTTCGCCGTCTGCCTTTTTTGTAAACACAATGTCTTGAGTTGTTAACAACCAATTGCAATTAACTTCTTTGTTAGTCTTGGCTTGCTTTTCGTCAAAAATGCTTCAAACTTCTAATGTAGCATTAACTTTAGCGCTATTGTATGTTTTTAATGTATTCTCTATATTCGTTTTAGTTTGGTTTGACAATTTACTTCAAAGATTAGATATAGTAAATACTCTTGTGCCTGAATCTGGAATTGTTATATCTTGAATTATTATATTATCAATTTTAATTCTGGCAAATGTTTTTTGGAATGCTGATAAATTACCTTTGCCAACAACTTTAATTGACAAATCACCAGAATTAACTGGCTTATTATCCTTATAATTTACATCGATCTGCTTAGTGGTATTAATTGTAAATGTGCAAGGATTCTTTTTACAAATATCTACCTCTGCGTCAACTAAATTATCTTTAAAGGTAATGGTAACGCTTTTTGATTGAGAGATTTCTTTTCCATTTAAATCATGAGTAATACATCTAAGA
>CAZYWI010000035.1:0-5502 GCA_964651585.1 uncultured Candidatus Saccharibacteria bacterium
ATGAGTAAAGCGAGTAATTAAATTTATAAGGATCTGGTGTAGTTAGAGTTATTGTGATTTGTGTTATGAATTAGAGTATTTCGATTTCTGTGATTTCGTCTCCTGGAGACAATCTCATTAATTTTACTCCTTGAGTGGTTCTACCTTGAATTGGTACATCTTGTAATTCTGTTTTGAGAATTAAGCCATTTTTGGAAATTGTGATCAAAATGGTTTCTTCTGAAACAAACCGGCTGGAAATCAGTTCTCCTGTTTTTTCGGTAACTTTAAAAGTTTTAATACCACTGCCGCCACGTTTTTGATAGCGGTATTCTTTCAGTAAGGTTTTTTTGCCATACCCAAATTTAGTTACAGTGAGCAAACTATGGGTTTGCTTATCAACTTTTTTGGGTATCACAGCCATACCTACAAGATGATCATCCGAGTTAAGTTTAATACCTAAAATGCCATTGGCTCCTCTTTTCATTGGCCTAATATCTTTTTCTGACATAAAAATTGATTGTCCTTTAGCGCTAGTTAAAATTAAATCATCTTCGCCAGAAGAAAAACTGGCCCATTTTAAAATGTCATCTTTATTGAGATTAATGGCAAGCAATCCGGTTTTTCTGATATTAGTAAATTCTTGGATGGAGCATTTTTTTATTAATCCCTTGCTTGTTGCCATAACGAGATATTTTTTAGCAGCCAGTTTTTGAGGATTGTAGCTTAGCACGGCCGTAATAGTTTCGTTGGGATCAATGTTAATGAAATTTTGAATTGCTTTGCCTCGGGCGCCCCTGGAAGCTTCAGAAACATCATATGCTAATGATTGATAAACCTTGCCTTTATCTGTAAACATTAATAAATAATCACGGGTATTGGCCAAAATAATTTTTGATAAATAATCTTCACTATTTTGACCTTCGTAAGCAGTAATGCCTTTTCCACCTCTTTGTTGAACGCGAAAAGTATCGAGAGGCATTCTTTTAACATATCCACTTTTAGAAATAGTAATTAAGACATTTTCTTCAGGGATTAAATCGATATCAGCAACTTCTTTTGGCAGTTTATCTCTAAGTTCTGTTTTTCTTGGCTCATTAAATTTCTCTTTTATTTCTTGAAGTTCTGATTTGATGACGCTAAATAATTTATTTTCATCTTTAAGAATTTCGTGGCATTCTTTTATTTGATTTCGTTTTTCTTTTGTTTCACTGTCGATTTTATATTTTTCTAAACGCGCCAAAGATTGAAGTTTGGTCTCTAAAATAGCATTAGCTTGAATTTCTGTAAAACGAAAAGTTTTGCATAAATTTTTTAAAGCTTCATCGCGATTTTCTGATTTTTTAATGATTTGAATAATTTCGTCAATATGATCTAAGGCTGTCTCGAGTCCTTCCAAAATATGCAAACGTTCCTCGTATTTTTTAAGTAAAAACTGAGTTCTGCGTAAAACTACTTCTTTTCTGTGATTAATAAATTCTAATAATAAATCTTTTAAAGTTAAAAGCCTTGGCTGCAGACCTTCCTCAGTTAAAGCAATTTGGTTAATATAAAAATATTTCTCTAATTCTGTATATTTATAAAGTTGGTTAAGAATTCTTTGAGAATTAGCATCAGATTTTAAATCTATAGTAATTCTCAGGCCTTCTTTATCGGATTCATCACGTAAATCTTTGATACCAATAAGTTTTTTATCTTCTACTAAGCTGGCAATATGCTTAAGCATTTCGGCCTTGTTAACCATATAAGGAATTTCAGTAACAACAATTTGGGTTTTTTTGTTATCCTCAACAATTTCAGCCTTACCTCTAACCAATACCTTACCTTTACCTGTGGCGTAGGCTGTTTTAATGTCATCAGTGCCATAAGCAATGCCTCCAGTGGGAAAATCCGGGCCTTTAATAAACTGCATTAAATCATCGATATCGGCGTCTCTATGGTCAATTAAATACAAAGTTGCCTCGATAACCTCTCCTAAATTATGAGGGGCAATAGTTGTAGCCATAGAAACAGCAATACCCGTGGTGCCATTAACCAATAACTGAGGAAATCTTGCGGGTAAAACAGAGGGTTCTGTCGTGGTACCATCGAAATTGGGTACAAAATTTACGGTTTCTTTATCAATGTCTTCAAAAAGATAATCAGAAATAGAACTTAATTTTGCTTCAGTATAACGCATTGCTGCTGGCGGATCCCCATCAATAGAACCAAAATTACCTTGGCCTTTGACAAGAGGCATACGTAAAGAGAAATCTTGGGCCATTCTTACCAAAGCATCATACACTGCTATATCTCCATGGGGATGATAATGGCCTAAGGTCTCGCCGACAATGGTAGCTGATTTTCTAGTTTTTGCCCCTGAAGTTAAGCCTAAAGTTTTCATCGCATACAAAATTCTCCGCTGTACCGGTTTGAGACCATCACGGCTGTCTGGAATAGCTCGCGAAATAATAACTGACATCGCATATTCAAGAAACGATTCTTTTATTTCCTCACTGATATCTTTTTCTAAAATTGCTGGTTTTAAATTTTCTTGTTCTTTTTTTTGTTCTGGCTCACTTACTGAGTAATTTTTTTTATCGGCATTACGCATAAAATAATTTTATTGATTTTGTAAAATAATTACTTTTGTTTCTTCTTTTTCTGAAGGTAAATTAGATTTTCTAATAACTAATTTTTCTTGTTGTTCGGGTTTAACCCCGTATTCTTTTAGAAATTTATCTACCGGATCCAAGTTTATTTTTAAACCAGGTAATTTATAATGCATAGGAATGACAATATTGGGTTCGATTTGATTAGTAATTGTTATGGCTTCCTCGGCGTTGATTGTATAAACACCTCCCGTAGGAATAAGTAAAATATCAACAGCGCCTAAGGTTTCAATAATTTCTTCTCTTAATTTCTTTTCGCCTAAATCGCCAAGATGGACAAGAATTAAATCCTCGGTTTTAATGACAAATATAGTGCTTTTGCCCAGTTGGGCACCATTTTTATTATCATGATAAGCCTCAATACCTTGAATAAAAATACCGTCAATTTCTATTTCTCCAGGAGTATCCATAACAAAAGGATCGCCTAAAATAAGTTTTGCATTATTATGGTCGTCGTGATTGTGGGTAATTAATAAAATATCGGCCTTGAAACGCGAGGGTTTAAGTCCTGTAGAACTTTCATTATAGGGATCAATAGCAATAACTTTATTTTGGGTTTCTATTTTAAAATATGACTGTCCAAACCATGTAAGAATCATAATAAGAAATTTTAGATACGGAGCTCGCCGTATTTTTGAAGTAAATTTTCAGATAATTTTTTAGTTATTAATATAATAAGTATAACAAATTTTATTGCAAAAAACAACCTTTATTCTTTGGTACGAGGAGTTTTTACCCAAACTGTTTCTTGGTGCTTTGTTAGGCCTAAATTGTATTCTACAAAAGCAATTACAAAGGGTAAAGGATATAAAAAAAGAACAAAAGGAATAAATAAGCCTTCAACTAAAATAAATTTTGTAAGTTCTTTAGCGGCAAATCATTGAGATCGAGGCTCCTCTATATATTTATTATAGCGCAAAAGAAGTATTAAAGAAAATAAGACCATTGGTAACCCGATTGTTGAGGTAAGAGTATAAACAATTTCGCTGAATGTATAGCTCTGAGGAAAATATCAGGCAAAAGATTGTAAATTAATAACCAGGATAATGCCTCGTAAAAGCCGTGAGCATAAAATAATAAAACTAAAAACCGTTAAAATGAAAAAGAAAAATGATTCTATTGGCCCGTAAAGAAGTAATCTATAATAAAGAGTTTTAATTAATTCTTTGTTGGGAGGATTTTGTTTTAGCAATTTTTTCAAATTTTGAATGACCTCTAATTGCCCTAAAGCCCAGCGTTTGCGTTGACGAAAATAAGTTTTAATTGTCGGTGGTGTTTGTTCCGTTGAAGGTAGGGGCAAGAATGAAGGCCAATTATTAGTTTTTAAATAAATATTTATACCTAAATCTAAATCTTCGGTGATTGATTGATAGTTAAATCCTCCAGCTTGGAATAAAACATTTTTTTCAATAAACAAATTGGTGCCCCCTAGGAAAGGTAATCAAGTCATAATTCAGGGTAAAAAATTTTCATGAGTAAAAGCTTGCGATAAAGCTACTACCTTAGTAAAACTTGAAATTTGTCAAAAATTGCGACACTGATAAACTGGGAGCTGAAACACTTTCTTTTTAGGATCCTGAAGGTTTTCTTTAGCTATAGCTAAAAGACAATTTTTGTCAGGATGATCATCAGTATCAAAAAACGCAAAAAAATTCGTTTTTGCATCAAAATCAGCCTTTAATTTAGTCAAAGCAAAATTTAAAGCCCTGCCCTTGGTTGATTTTACTTCTTTGCCTATGCATTTTCCGCCGAATTCTCCGCTAAAATCATAAGGTACATCTTGATGACTGATCGTTAGCTCTGGACTCGTTTGTTTTAAATCCGCGATCACTTTTTGAACTACCTCCTGAGTAGTTAGACCTATATCAGCGTTATCCTGTGAAATATGTTGTTTATCTTTATGTTTAGATAGTGTTTCTTTTTCGTCCGTAATGATAATAATTTCATATTTATTTTGCGGATAATTTAGAGCTCCTAATTCTCTTAATGTTTTTTCTACAACCTCAGCCTCATTTCTAGCAGGTACCAAAATAGAAAAAAATGGTAATTCAAGATTTTTTGATTGGGCTAAATTTTTGAGCTCCTCTAAGCTAATTTGATATTTTTTACCTCATTTTCTACGGGATTTAAAAAATACTATGACCGTGCGAATTAATAAAATAAAAGCTAAGGCCGCAATGATTTTTGCTCAAAAGCTCGAGGCGAAATTTAAAAAATTATAAAACCAAGGAGGCAAATAGAGTTGAAGGTAAAACGATAATAATTTAAATAATTTAATCATTATAACTTTATAGATCTAAATAAATGAATACTTGTTTTAAATATTTATCCTGTTGTGTCTGGTTCATTTCCGTTATCTTCTTCTATCAATTTAATGATAGCTTTAAAAATAGAAAGGCGGTTAAAAGCAAGAATTGCTCCAATAAACATTGCTAAGGCGAAAGAGAAAGTAATAAAAAAACAAAAGTTAAAATTATAATAAATTGATTCTGATAACTCCGCAGAAACAAATTTATTGCCCAAAATAAAACGTAAGCCATTAATAGCATAAAATAAGGGATCATAGTGACTAATAGTTTGCATTCAGAGGGGTGTTTTTTCTAAAGGGAAGAAAGCTCCCGAGAGAAATACTAAGGGCCCGATGACAATTTGCATAAGTACTGAAAACGTTTCCATTCGAGATATCTTGCTAGAAATAATAATACCTAATCCCGCCATACCAATGGAAATTAGAAAAATAAAAAGTAGACAGAGCAAAATTGAAGGCAAACTGATCTGAATATTTAAAAAAGGAGCAGCCATTAGCGTTAGAATTCCTTGAATTACACCTCTTGTTGTGGCACCTAGAAGTTTTCCCAAAGCTACCTCGGTT
>CAZYWI010000036.1:0-5414 GCA_964651585.1 uncultured Candidatus Saccharibacteria bacterium
CATGATTTTTGAAATATTCGGTGATCCATTTTTCACCGAGATTCCATGCTTTCTCAACAAATTTTCCTGCTACGCTGCCAATGGCAGCCGATGTAACGGCAATTGAAACTGGATTCATATTATTTTGTGATAATTAAAATTTTAGAAATTGTTGTATAAGTTTTCTTTTTGAAACTAAAAACAATTTCATCTTTTGCGGATACCGAAGCACTATTAAAAAATTTATCAATTTCTCCAAACACAAAATCAAAATCTCTTTTTAGTTGCCAGCTTTCCTCTAAATTATTTTTACTCGCCAAAACTACAAAAAACCGATTATCAGCACCAAATCTTTGCGCACCTTGATTTTCATAAAGCCAAATAATTAAATCTTTTGGACTTTTCAAAACTTGTTCAAGAGTAAAATCTTTTGGCAGATAAGTAATTTTTAAGTCAAACGGCTGATTATCAAAGAAAATATCAACGCCAAAATTATTCTTAAGCGTAGGAATAACCTTTGAATGTTGGCTGATGTGGTCTTCAATTAAAACCGTTGTCCAGTGATTATACCAAGTAGCGATTACATAATGTGTAATATCATCATGAAGTCTGCTTTTTACACCTTGAATTAAATCTTCATACCTTACAAATCGCCGGACATACTCGGTTTGAATTTTTTGGTCCAATTGTCCTTGAACAACACCCCATCTAAATTCTTTAACTTTTAATACCTCTTGCTTTAATGCCTCATCTGATATAAGTTTTTGTCTTTCTTTAACCTGCTCTTGATATTTTCTTTTAATAAACTCATCGATTTTATTTTGCGGAACATCAATAAGTTTTTTAATAAGATTTGAAGCAGTGCCTCTTGTGTCAACACCTAAAGCTCCCGCCAATTCTTTTAAATCATCTGATTTGATGGCCCTTAATTTTAGATTCGCTAATTCCTTTTTTGAAACTAACATAATTATCTTTTTTGAAATAATAAAATATATTCGTGCCTAAAAATATAGAAGCCCCCGACCAAAGCCCTATACCGCCATAAATGCTCTTGATTTCTTTTGGCGCGATTATTAACTATATTTTTAACTAAAATGCTTTTTAATATCAAGCCGTCTCGGTTTAATACTTCTTGCATAGTCATAAATCCCAACGGTACCCATTCGGAATTTGCATATTTATCGCCAATTACAACCACTAAATAATGTCTTCTTTCAAGTAAATTCAAAAAATTAGAAACAACATCGCCGAAAAGTTTTAGAAACTCATCAACTGATTTAGCATTACTTAAATCATCTGCTCTATCGCTAAATTTAATAATATCGTGATACGGGGGGTGCATTATTATAAGTTGAACATTTTGTTTCCCGTGATTTTTTAATACTTCTTCAACTTTTTTTCGCGTAGCTTCTTTGGTGCTATCGGCAACCAAAATTGTAGAAAAAAGTTTGTCTTTAGAATCAAAGTAGGGTTCCTGACTAATTCTTTGCTTTGCTATCTCCGCAATTTTTGGCAATAACTCGATTCCTATCCCGTTTCTCCCCAATCTTTTACATTCAATTAAGGTGGTTCCGCTTCCTAAAAAGGTGTCCAAAACAACATCACCTTTTTTAGTAAATCGTCTCATTAGTTGGTTCGGTATTTGTGGAATAAAATTTCCGTGGTAGTCGCCCTTATGCGAACCGGATTTATCTCGTTCGCCAATAATCCACAAACTATCAGTTAAAAGGTCCTGATATTCTTTTCAATTTTTTAAATTTAAGTCGTTTATCTTGGACATAATTATTTCATTAAATCTTCCAAACCAACGCTTAACGTTTTGGCAATTTTTTTACTTGGCTGCGGGGCTTGGATTCGAACCAAGGTTTATTGGTCCAGAGCCAATCGTGCTACCAACTACACCACCCCGCATCTCTTTATAAATGCTCTAAGATCACTAATTCTAATGGTAAACTACTAATTGGCGTATAATTAAATAAACGCTGGGATTGTAAAAAAGCCGTAATAAGTTTTTGCAACTGTTGCGGATTAATGCCTCTTGCTTCTTGTATTAAATTCTCTTGTTCTTCTTTCGTCAACTCATCTTGAAAAATATCTAAAAGATCATTAGAAATTTGCACAATGGCAATTTTTCTTAAATAGTTAATCACACTTTTAGTAAATTCCTCCAAATCATATCCGGCCTGATCAAGATCATAAATATATTTAATACATTTTTGCTTGTCTCCTTCAATCAGCAAATCAACAAATTTTTTTGTTTTATGAAAATCAACAATTCCTAAAAGTTCTTCAACTTCGCTTAAACTAATCTCTTTATCATAAGTACTCACTTGGCCCAATATTGATTCTGCATCTCTTAAACCGCCACGAGAATTTAAGGCAATCAATTTTAAAGATTCTTCTTCATATTTAATGCCCTCGGTTTGGCATATTTGTTTTAAAACTTTGACAATTTCGTCTAGCCTTAAACGCCGAAAATCGAATCGTTGCACCCTAGACAAAATTGTCGGAAGAATGCTTTCTGGATTGGTAGTGGCTAAAATAAAAATAATGTATTCCGGCGGTTCCTCTAAAATCTTCAATAAGGCATTGCAAGCTGCTTCAGTAAGCTGATGAGCTTCATCAATAATAAAAATTTTATATTTACTCTTCAAGGGTCTAATTTTGACATTATCTTTAATATTTCTGATTTCGTCGATACCTCGATTCGAAGCGGCGTCAATTTCAATTACATCTAAAGAAATATCACGATTAATATCTTGACAAGATTCGCATTGATTACAAGGCTCATAGCTTAAAGGTGTCCTCTTTAAACAGTTCACGGCTTTAGCAAAAACCCTGGCTAAAGTTGTCTTACCCGTGCCTCGCGGCCCACAAAATAAGTAAGCATGGGCCATTTTATTCTCTAAAATAGCATTTTCTAATACCTTAACAATTGATTCCTGTCCTATTACCTCGGCAAAGGTTTGCGGTCTATATTTGCGATAAAACACCAGTTGAGACATAAAAAATTATTAATTTGAAATATTTTGATAATTTAATATTAGCATAATTTAAGAAAAAAAACAACAGGGCTTTTAAAAAGTTGCCAGAATATAAAAGAAACTTCATAAAAAGAAAAAGTGAAACTAAAAATGCACGTACATTTGTACGTACAAAGCTCAAGACGGCTTTTAATCTTAAAAGACTCAAAATTTAAAGCCAAAATAGCGCATAAAAATAGTAATAACTGCCCCTGAAAAAGCAGCAATATTACCTCATAAATAAGAATTTAAGCCCAAGACATTGTTTTGGACAATTCACAAAGAAATACCCACATTAATTAGTAAGGTCGCAAACGTTACAGTGATGAATTTTATTATTTCAATGGCCGCGTTTTGATTCTTACTTTTAAAAGTTCATTTTTTATTAAGAATAAAACTCACTATTACGCTACTCATATAAGAAATGCATTTAAAGATGGCATATCAAAAACCGCCACTAATATGAGTAGTAAACATCAAAATGTTAAGTAACCCAAAATCAACTAAAGTATTTAAAATACCAACCAAACCAAAACGTACAAATTCTAATTTAAGGAAATGTTTTATTAATGAATCAATTCACTCTTTAATTTTTTGCATAATTGTTTATTTTTAAATATCTAGATCTAAATCCTCGTCGTCAATATCGTCTGTCTCTTCATTGTCTAAGATATCCCCTACTTGATAGCGCGCCCTTATTTCTACTTCAACCTCATGTCTATCACGACAATATTTGTTTTTAGAAAGCTCTTTAATTTTGTCTTTATAAGAAACAGCTGGGAGTATTGGCCTAATTGTTTGAATATTAAAGGGACGCGAAGGTTGTCCATCAATCATTAATTTAAGATAGGCATTATAATTGGCGATATTCATTAAATCATAAGGCGTAAATACTGGTGCTAAATATTTGGATAGTGTTTCTGCGTCTTGGCTACTAACCCTAAATGATACTAATGTACCAACGTTGCCAAACACCGAATCCCTAATTTTTTCCTCAAGTTGGGCGATAAATTGGTGAGAAATAATCAAGCTTAAACGATACTTACGTGCTTCTGATAAAATAGTCGGGATATTCTTAGTGGTGAAATTTTGAAATTCATCAGCATATAAATTAAAATCAACCCTTTCTTCTTCGGGCACTTTAGCTCGAGAAAAAGCTGCTAAAAGAAATTTTCCAATAATAATCATGCCTATAAAATAGCTGCTGAATTCATCCATAAATCCTTTTGACAGATTGACAATAAAAATTTTTTTCGTGTCCATTATTTCTCTGAAATTAATAGTAGTTTTTGACTGTCCAATGATTGGCCTGACAAAATCGTTAGATAAAAAAGGGGTTAGCTTAGAATTAATGTAGGGCGCCATATTGGCTAAAGATAAATCTCCACCAGCTTTTTCTGCTTCTTTTTGCCAGAAATCTTTAGTTAAAACGTCTGTAGTTCTGCTAAGTAAATAATGACGAAAAGTTGGATCTGTTAAAACTCGTGGTAAATCAGTGAGAGTATATTGAATTTCTGGATCAGACATTAATAAATTAAGAGCATTCCTCATATATTGCTCGAAAATTGGTCCGCCCGTTTCTTTCAAATTATAAAGTTTATCAAAAATTTCTATGAGCTCGTTGGCAATTACTGTTGGCTGCTTATAGTCTGTAGGATCATGCTCTAGCATATTAATGCCCATTACCTTCTCTATATCTGCCGGATTAAAATATAAAACATCGTTAATTCTTGATTCGGGTATATAATCCAATAATTCTTCTGCTGCATCTCCATGAGGATCAAGAAAACACAAACCGCTTCCGTTTTCTATGTCCTGAATAATCATATTTTTTAATAAAGTCGTCTTACCAGTACCAGTTTGACCGATTATATACATGTGAAGTCTTCTATCTTTATTTTTGATTCTCACTAGCGTCCTAGTTCCCCTAAAATAATTTTCTCCTAAAACAATACCCTCTTCGGGTAAATAGGTTGGAGGAGGTGCCGATCTTGAACTCAATCATTTAATATTTGGCACTTCTAAAAGATGGTGAGGAAGATGTCAAAAAGTGTTAACCTCGCTAACATTTAAAACAATACTATTTCTATTATCAAATAATCTGTAAACATATTTATAAATAAAATCAGTAAATCTAAAATGAGAAATTCTTTGGGATTTAAATCCATTCATACTTGGCACAGACATCTGAGAAAATCCTGACTCCAGCTCATTTAAAATACGGCCGGCTCTTTCCTTATCGGGAGAAGAAACCACAAGCCTGATATTTACGTTATAAAGCGGTGAAGACAATTTTGTTTCCAGTTGCTTCAATAATGTCTCATCGATATTTTTTAATTCTTCCATTTTAGATTTTTTTTCAGCTTCCGTTTCCCTAAAAAACATACTCTTAATAGTTTCGGCAGAAATTAA
>CAZYWI010000037.1:0-5353 GCA_964651585.1 uncultured Candidatus Saccharibacteria bacterium
CAAGAGTAGCATAATAAAGATTAATAGTCAAGAGTCAATAACAGAAAATAAAGATTTGAGATAGTTACTTAAGCTTCTTTTACCTCTAAAATATTTTCACAAATAAGTTGTAAATTGTCTTGTCTTTTATCTAACCTGCCTTCGGCAATAGCCAATTGATTTTCTGCTAAACCATATCCCCCATTTTTCTCTATGGTTTTAATAGTGCCGGGAAAAACAATCAGCTCTATTTCATTATCAGAATCAGACAATTTGGCAAAAACCATTGTTTCTCCCTTTTTTGTTAAAACTTTTTTAATATTAGACATTACACCGCAAACTTTCACTTTGTGGCCAACTCAATGCTGATTATTAATCTGAGAAACAGAATAAGCGGTTTTTCCAACGATATGGCTCACATGATTCATAGGATGATCGGAAATATAAATGCCCAATAGTTCTTTTTCCCATTGTAATTTCATTCTCAGAATTTCTTCTGGAAAATATTTTTTATTCTGCTTCAAAACTATTTTATTGGCTTCTTCTACATTAAATAACAATGATTGCTTAGACAACATTGAACTATGGACTTTAGAATAGTAGTCAAGTATTTGGTCTAAAGAATCGGCTAAAAGAGTTCTCTCACCGAAACAATCCAAAGCGCCAGCTTTAATTAAACTCTCTAAAGATTTTTTGTTAATAACAAAGCTTGGCAAACGACGCAAAAAATCTTCAAGGTTTTTATATTCACCATTTTGCTTTCTTTCTTCACTAATTGCTTCGGCGACAGCGTCACCAACATTTTTTATTGCTGCTAAGCCAAAAAGAATATTGTTGTCTTTATCAACACCAAATTCTGGAAAAGAGTAATTTACTGACGGTGGTAAAACTTTAATTTTCATTCGACGACATTCATTAATTTCAATGGCTATCCTATCCAAATTAGCATAATCGGCTGTCAAAAGAGATGCTAAGAAAATTGTAGGATAATAAGTTTTAAGCCAAGCAGTCTGATAAGCTAAACGCGCATAAGAAACTGCATGAGCCTTATTAAATCCATAGCGTACAAAGGGCTCAATCCAATTTCAAATTTTTTCAGCTTTGTTTTTATCAAAACCATTGGCCATCAAACCATTGATCAATTTATCTTTCTGCTCAATAAGTAAGTTCCAGTTTTTCTTGCCTACTGCTTTACGCAAAATATCAGCCTCGGATAAAGTAAAACCTGCTAAATCATGGGCCAAACGCATTAATTGCTCTTGATAGACCATAATACCATAAGTATTACCAAAAATTGGCTCTAATCGTTTGTCTAAATAATTGGGCTTTGTCAATCCCAATTTGTTGCTAATATATTGAGGAATAAATTCCATTGGTCCCGGACGATAGAGAGCTAAAATGGCGGCTAAATCTTCAAAATTCTCTATTTTTGTTTCTGAAAGCAATCGCCTCATGCTTGAAGATTCTACTTGAAAAACCCCAATTGTTTCCCCTCTACGAAGAGTAGCAAAAACTTTCGGGTCATCAAAACCAAGGGCGTCTAAATCTATATCTTTATCATAAACCTTACGAATCACTCTTAAACATTGCTTAATAATAGTGAGGTTAGCTAATCCTAAAATATCTATTTTTAACAGCCCTAAAGACTCAATATAATCTTTACTGTATTGCGTAATAACATCATCTTCTGATCGGCTTGAATGTTGTAAGGGTACAAACTCCACTAATGGTTTGGGGCTGATTACCACACCAGCAGCATGAGTAGAAACATGGCGAGCTACACCCTCAAGTTTTATTGACATATCAATAACTCTTTTAGCATCTGCGTTGGTATTATATAATTGTTTTAATTCTTCAATTGAGGAAAGAGCTTCCTCAAGAGTCAGGTTCATTGGAATCATTTTTGAAATCTGATCTCCCAAACTATAAGGCAGGCCCAAAGCCCGAGTCACGTCTCTCACGGCTAAGCGCGCCTTCATAATTCCAAAAGTAATAATCTGAGCTACATTTTCTCTATGATATCTTTGAGCAATATATTCTAAAACCCGCGACCTATCTTTATCAGCAACGTCTAAATCAATATCAGGGGGGCTGATACGATCAGGATTCAAAAATCTTTCAAAATAAAGATCATATTTAATCGGGTCCACAGAAGAAATACCCAAAAGAAAAGAGACCATGCTACCCGCTGCTGAACCTCGTGTATTAAAAGGAATTTTATTCTCTCGACAAAAATTCACGATATCGTGAATAATTAAAAAATAATCAACAAAACCAGTTTTCTCTATAACCGAGAGCTCATATTCTAATCTCTGTTTGGATTTTTCATCATTTTCATTATAAAATAAGGGAAACTTTTCAAAAACGAGATCCCTTAAAAATTCCGTATTCGGCTTATTACTATTAGGATTTTCAAAACAGGGAAAATAAAGTTGATTTTTCCAAAAATTAAAATCGCATTTCGCCACGATTTCTTGAGTATTTTCTATTATTTCAGGAGTATCTTGATAATAATCAATTAGCTCCTTCGGATCTATTAGAGACAAATCATATTTTTCTAAAGAAAATCTTTCACTACTCTCAAAATCACTTGATGTTTGAACGGCTAACAAAACTTCATGGGTATTTTTATCTTCGCGATGAATATAGTGAGTATCACAAGTTAAAACTGGTTTAAGACCAAACTCCTTAGCTAACAATAGTAAAGATTGATTAATACGTTTTTGATCCTCGCTTTCCGGATGATGCTGAAGTTCTAAATAAAAATCATCTTGAGGAATGATATCTAAATAAGATTTTAATACTCTTCTCACTTCGTTATCGCTTTTATCAAGAATGGCTTGAGCGATTTCCCCTTTTTGACAACCAGATAAAAAAATAATGCCTTCGTGATATTTAGCTAATACTTCTTTATCAATACGCGGTTTATAATAGAATCCTTCTAAATGAGATATTGAAACAAGCTTGATTAAATTTTTATAACCAGTTTCATTTTTAACAAGGGCGGTTAAATGAAACAAGCGGTTATCTAAATGCGGTTCCTTATCAACCAATCGACGTGGAGCAACATAAAGCTCGCAGCCAATAATTGGTTTAATACCTAATTCTTTGGCTTTATTATAAAATTCAACTGCTCCATACATATTCCCGTGATCGGTAATCGCTAAGGAATCCATTCCTAACTCCTTCGTCCTTTGAAGCAACTCAGGAATCTTAGACAAACCATCGAGCAAACTATAATGTGTATGGACATGAAGATGAGTAAATTTCATAAGTTGAATTTTATAAAATTTATGATAAACTTATAATAAAGTATAAATTAATTTTTAAGAAAAAGCAACCTTGACAATCCAAGCTAAATGTTGGATTTATTCATTTAACTCAATTGCTATAAATTAACCGCCAAAATGAACATTTATTGAGAAACAAAATATTGGAAGCAAAAAATACCTTTTATTATTGGGCTTGACGAAGTAGGGCGTGGACCTTTGGCTGGTCCTCTTGTCACAAATGGAGTTCTTATTAGACCGTTTTCAACCTTGCCAAAAAAATTTGTCTCACTTGTCAAAGACTCTAAAAAATTAAATGCGAGGCAACGAGAATATATCACTAAGATGGTAAAAGAACTACCCCAAATCGTCTCAAGCACCTCCGTTATCTCCGTTGAAACTATTAATAAAATAGGTATAGAAAAAAGTATTTTTATGTCTTTTCAAAATAATATCAAAAAAATAAAGAGTAAAGTTAAAACGCCCGTTAATCTTCTCTTAATCGATGGCAATAAAATAATTCCCAATTTTCAATTAGCTGATCAAAAATCCATTATTAAAGGTGACAATAAAATTTTTGCCATTGCTCTTGCCTCAATTATTGCAAAAGATACCCGAGATAAAATAATGATCCGTTATGCAAAACAATATCAACAATATCAATTTGACGTACATAAAGGATATGGCACACAGCTCCATTTTGAGCTCATTAAAAAATATGGTCCCTGTGCCATTCATCGAAAAAATTTTTATCCCATTTCTCAATATTTTTTAAAAGATAACAATGTCCAAAACAACTAAAAATAAATTACTAGTGATTATTGGACCGACTGCTTCAGGCAAGTCAAACCTGGCAATAAAATTAGCAAAAAAATATCACGGCGAAATTATTTCTGCTGATAGCCGCCAAGTTTATAAAAATTTAGATATCGGATCAGGCAAAGTAACTAAAAAAGAACAAAAAATGGTCAAACATCACCTTTTAGATATTGTGTCGCCAAAAACCCAATTTAATGTCGCCTCTTATCAAAAATTAGCAACAAAAACTATCAAAAGCATTTGAAATCAAAAAAAATTACCAATTTTATGTGGTGGCTCTCCTCTCTACATTATTAGCGTCATCGAAGGATGACAATTTCCAAAAATTAAACCCAACAAAAATTTAAGAAAACAGCTCGAGAAAAAATCGACAGAAAATCTCTACAAAAAACTCCAAAAATTAGATAAAAAGCGGGCAGCTACTATTGATCGAAATAACAGGCGCCGTTTAATTAGAGCCTTAGAAATTATTATGACTTCAAAATCTCACGTGCCGCCACTTCAGAAAAAGCCTCTTAATGCCGATATTTTAATTTTAGGCATTCAAAAAGACAAAAAAGAACTGAAAAAATTAATTGAAAATCGCTTAGAAAAACGTTTAAAAAGAGGCCTGATAGCCGAAGTCAAAAAATTAAAAAAAATGGGCGTTTCAGGAGAACGCCTCAATGCTCTTGGCTTAGAATATAAATATATTAATCTTTATTTAGAAGACAAAATTTCTTTTGATGAAATGAAAAAAATCTTATTAAAGAGAATCAATGATTTCTCAAAAAGACAAATAACTTGATTCAAAAAATTTCCTAATGTTATTTGAATCACCAATTATCAACAGGCTAACCAATGGGTGGTAAAATGGCTAAAAAACCCTACCCCTTCTCCATCTAACTAAATATGAGCATCGTGAAAATTGATTTTAATTCCCCTTTCAATAATTTCAGAATAAATATGCTTAGTTAAAAAATTATTTTTTATAATCCGTAAAGCTACTTTTTCATCAAAATTGCGACAAGAAAAAATATCGAAGGCGAAATAATTGGCTTCTGGCCATGTATGAATAGCAATATGAGACTCGCCAACAATACAAAAGCCAGTAATACCACCCTCATGATATCCATCTTTAGAAGGAAATTTATAGAAAAATGGCTTAGCAATTACTGTAAAATGAAGTTGCTTAACTATTTCAGCAAAAAACTTACGAAGATGAGAAATCTTAGTAAGAGGCGCGCTATCTTTCACAATCACCTCAACTAATAAATGCTTTCCATACCCCATTTCTATTTTATACT
>CAZYWI010000038.1:0-5334 GCA_964651585.1 uncultured Candidatus Saccharibacteria bacterium
ATCTTTGGGACTGAAAATTATTGATGCCTGTCAAGCACAAAACTATTATGGGCAAAATGTTATTGTTGAAGGAAATATTGCCGATACCTATCGCTCGAAGACAAATACTGTATTTTTAAATTTTTCTCAGCCTTATCCCCAACAATGTTTTACAGCTGTTATTTTTAGTTCCGATTTAAATAGATTCCAAGAATCTCCAGAAAAATATTATAATAATAAAACAGTGCGAATTTTTGGAAAAGTTCAACAATATCAAGGTAAACCCGAGATTATCCTAGAATCTCCCAATCAGATTGAGATAGGACATTAATGTTTAGAACAATTTTTTGTACGTACGGCCGTACGTACAAAACTGATCGTTATAAATTATAATTTAAGGAGAATGAAATATTTATATTATAAAAAAGTTGACAAGAATTTACCAGATCCTAATTATCAAACAAGGGGGTCTGTGGCTTTTGACTTATATTCAAGAGAAAATATTTCAATAAAGCCTCGTCAAATTCAATTAGTGCCCGCTAATTTAATTATTAAAGTACCGAAAAATTATGCCTTAATAATCGCTTCTCGTTCGTCAACACCCATAAGAAAAAATCTTTTTGTGGCTAATGGCATAGGTATTATTGACGAGGATTATTATGGAGATGATGACGAGATTAAAATAGAATTTTATAACTTTAGCAACAAAATAGTTAAAATCGCAAGAGGAGAAAGAATTGCCCAGGCTTTATTAGTAAAAATCGAGACGCCGAAATTAAAATTGAAGGATTTTACTAAAAAGAATAGTCGGGGAGGGTTTGGCAGCACATCGGCCCAATAAAATAAGTCTGATTAAAAGCTTGTCATTATGATAGGCCTGTGGAAAACCTCCAAAAAATACTTGCAAAAATTTTAAAATTTGTTTATAATTTATAATATATTATACAAGGTAAAAAGGTCGGCTTTATTGATTTCAAACAAATGTAGTTTAAAACAATAAGCAATATTAAACAGACGAATATGAAAAAATCAAACTTAATCATTATTATTGCTTTGATTATTGTCATTGCTTTAATTATCATCTTCAGCTTACGAAGCACTCCAAATAGTGGGCAATATCCAACAGAATCATTTCCTACTGAAACGATGCCTACAGAGGAATTTCCTATAGAGGAAGCTCCAACAGAGATGCCTCAAGAAGCTCCTGCTGAAGCACCAATAGAAACTCCAGCTCCTTAAAGTATAGAATCACAAAGTTATTATATGTTGCACAATATCCCGCCTGATATTTGCCTTAAATAGCATGTCAGGCGGGTTTTTTGAAAAATTGTGTTAAAATTAATTGAAATAAATATTTCATTTTAGCTAATAATATTCTTATAAATCATTATAAAATGACGCATGAGGAATGATTGACTTTTTTAAAGCAATATATTAAGAACCAAAACCTTATTAAGCATAGTTTGGCAGTTGAAATTTCTATGTCAAATTTAGCCGATTACTTTTCTCGCCAAGCAGATAGTGCTTTCAAAGAGAATAAAGAAAAATGAGGTTTGGCTGGCTTACTCCATGACATAGATTACGAAATTACTCAGTATGATCCCCAGAGCCACGGTTTAAAAGCGAGGGAATTATTAAAAGATTTTCATTTGGATGAGGACATTTTTAATGCCATAGAAGCCCACAATGTCTCCCTTCAAATAATGCCTAAAACTTTAATGGCCAAGTCTTTGATTTGTGTTGATCCTTTAACTGGTTTAATAGTGGCTTCAGTCTTAGTCTTGCCAAGTAAGCAATTGAAATTATTAGGTTCGGCGTCAGTATTAAAGCATTTTAAAGAAAAATCTTTTGCCCGTAATATTTCAAGAGAACAAATTAGTTTATGTGAAACTTATCTAGGCATTTCATTAGATCATTTTGTCGCTATTGTTTTAGAAGCTATGAAAACTATTAGCGATGATTTGGGCCTTTAAAATTTTGATCTAAGGCCTTGATTTTTTGTTTGTTCTATGTTAAAATAAAAAGGTAATAAAACAAATGCTAAATTAATTAAATAAATTTTATGCTGACAATTCGTTTTAAAAAAGAGGGAAAGAAACATCAAAAAATAATGCGTCTTATTGTTGTTGATTCACATTTGGCCACTAATAGCGGTAGTAGTAAGGAAATTTTAGGTTGAGTTAATCCCTATCAAAAGGAAGAGCGGTTAAATAAAGAACGGATTCTCTATTGATTATCAAAGGGGGCTAAACCAAGCGCTTCTGTTTTTAACCTTTTAGTGAAAAACAATATTATAGCAGGAAAGAAAATTCCCAAACATAAAAAAGTAATAAAGCAAGATAATAATTCAGCAGCTAAAGAAGCAGAAGCTCAGGTTCAAAGTGCTGCTTAGGAATTTTAAAATAAACAAAATCTGACTTGCGTTTTTTTCAAAATTTGTTATACTATTTATTAGTAGCATTTTGATAAGAGTCGGGCTACTTTTTAAGAAAAATATAAGGTCAAGATATGGATAAGGTTTCCGATGTTGCTGTTTTAGAAACAATTGTAAAAGCAATTGTATCCAAACCAGAAGCAGTCAAAATTGAAAGAAATGTTGACGAACGAGGTGTTTTGTTGACACTTTACGTTGATCCACAGGATATGGGTCAATTAATTGGTCGTCGCGGTGCAACTATTCAAGCCATCAGAACTATTTTAAGAATTGTTGGTGCGCGCAATCAAGCTCGAGTGAATATTAAAGTGCCTGCCTCAGAACCAGCCGGTTCTCAAACAAAAGAAGCGACTGATGTTGATAAAGCTCTCGACGATCTCAAACTCTAATATAGATTAAAACCTATAACATTTATTTAAATAAAGAGGAGCAACTCTCCTCTTTATTTTTTTCTTAATTTATGCTAATTTATTATTAATGACAATTTAAACATTTTGAATGAAATCAATTCATACATTAATTTTAATTACTATTTTGTTAGCCGGCATTATTTGAGGGGCTACAATTATTTTCTCGCAAAGTAGTTGGCTAAATTCCGCTAAAGAAGTGGATATTTTAAGCAAAGCGTCTCAAAACGATATTTCTCAGCAGGAGCTAAGTTCAAAGGGTTTTTTAGATATTCTTGAAGCAGAAAATCAAAAAATTAAAGCTCGCGATTTTTTTACTTTAGTTTTGCCCGAGAAAGAAGCTATTTTGATTAATCTTTCAGCAATGAAGCTATATTTAATTAGAGAGGGAAATATTGTTAAGCAGTTTGCTATTAAAAGCCGTGGGCCTCAAGATAAATGGTTTAGAACACCAGCTGGTTATTTTAGAGTGGGTGCCAAATATAAATTGCTTAAATCATCTAAGGTGGATGTTTATATGCCTTACTCAGTTCAATTTTATCAAGATTTTTTTATTCATGGCATTCCTTATTATCCTAATGGTGAAAGAGTTTCCTCGTCTTTTAGTGGCGGCTGTCTAAGGTTAGAAGATGCAGACGCAAAAGAAGTTTATGATTTTAGTCGTTCGGGAATGCTTGTTATTATTATTGAAGACATAGAATCTCAAAGTATAAATTCACAATTTACTTGGCCGGTTAATCCTGATAAATCATGAATTCGCCAGGGGTTTATTAGTCCTCTTTTAATAAACGGCCAATATCTTCAACATACTGGAGTAGATTTTGGTACTTTAGTTCCAGAATCGGTTTTTAGTATTTTTGACGGTAGGGTTGTTTATCTTCAAGTTATTGGCCCTAATGATCATGGTTTAGGTAATACTGTCATTTTAGAGCACGAGCTTCAGGGACAAAAATTTTATAGCTTGTATGGCCATTTGGAAAGTATTGCCCCGAATTTAGTAATCAACAATCTGGTAAAGAAGGGAGATGTTTTAGGCACTACAGGCGCTTCTGGCTATGGCTGTAATAATTATTGAAGAATAGGTGAAGATGGCTGTTTTTCTCAAAACGTACTTGATAGACATTTACATTTTGAGGTGAAAACCAACCCTGTTCTTTATAATCCTCGAGGAGATAATATCTGTCCTAATCATTGGAATGGCTTGTGTTATGGATATACTCCCAAGTATCCCCAAGATTTTGGCTATTTTGATCCAATGTCGCTTCTTCTTTTTAATCAATTAAACGGTAATAATGATTAAAAAAAAATCTCGAATGGCTTTCGATATTATCACAATTTTTCCCGACTGTTTTGATTCTTATTTTAATACTTCTTTACTGAAAAAAGCCCAAGAAAAAGGTATTATTAAAATTAAGGTTCATAATTTAAGAAATTGGGCCAATGATAAAAGAAGAACTGTTGATGATAGCCCTTATGGTGGTGGACCTGGAATGTTGATGAAGGTGGAACCAATTTTTAGAGCTGTAGATGATATTTTGCCAATTCGTAATTATCAAGGCAGGGGAAAAGTGAATAAAAATAAAAAAACAAAAATTATACTTTTTTCAGCCAAAGGTAAACTTTATGATCAAAAAGCAGCTGAACGTTTGTCAAAAATGTCGCGTTTAATTATGATTTGTGGTCGCTATGAAGGAGTTGATGAAAGAGTGGCAAAATACATTGCTGATGAAGAGATTTCTTTAGGGCCATATGTGCTTTCTGGCGGTGAAATCGGAGCTATGATTTTAGTTGAATCAATTTCGCGTTTGTTACCCGGAGTTATCGGCAAAGAAGAGTCTCTCAAAGAAGAATCTTTTTCGCAAAATTTTATTTTGGAGTATCCTCAGTATACGAGACCACCGAAGTTTTATCCCTTAAAGAATAAAAATATTTCTTGGAACGTACCCAAAATTTTATTATCTGGTCATCATCAAAAAATAGAAGAATTTAAAAGAAAAAGAGGAAAAAGGAGAATTGAAGCAGAAAATGAAAAAAAACAACAACCAAAGTAGATTGTTATTTGTTCTGGCTTTTAATTTTAATTGTACTATTTTAATAAATATGGTATACTCAAGATAGATAAATTAATTATTTTGTTATGGCAGAGCGTTTGTTCAAACAAATTATTATTGGGGCGATAACTATTTTAATTATTACTTTGTTAGGATCTGGCGTTTATTATGCTTTTTTAAAGCCAAAACCAAAGGATAAACTTGCTCCCATGCATAAAACTGTGTCTGTAACTCCAAAGTTAAGGGCAAGGGTATAACAGCCTATGTCTCCTGCATAAATAGCTTTTTTGCCGAAAACTCTCTTTACTGCATAAAGAGCAATTCTGTGAGCACAGCCTGGACAGAGAGATGGTCTTTTTAGGGGAGGAACAGTTATTGTTTTGCGCCGCTTTATTAAGCCTATTTTTTCTAAGATTTCTTCACAAACCTCAGGAATGAGTTCTCCCTGCTTTGGCACTATCCC
>CAZYWI010000039.1:0-5161 GCA_964651585.1 uncultured Candidatus Saccharibacteria bacterium
AGGATTTATTTATATTGCAGCAAGTGATTTAGTGCCAGAGCTTCACAAAGAGCCAGATTTAAAAAAATCTACTCTTGCAGTAACCACATTCATTCTTGGTATTGTTTTAATGTATGCCTTAAAGTTAATTCATGTTTAGTGTCTACTTGCAAATATTAGTATAATATGTGAGCTCCAATCAAAGCTTGTAGTCTCTTACTGGTTAAAGTCCAGTATAGGTAATATTTAGCGAACAGCCTATCACTTATGTTGCACTTGATGCGGTAACCAATCAAGTTGGAAATGAGATTACTACTGTCATCCTCGAAATCACACCAATTGTCATCTCCGAAATCTTCTATCAGGAATTAAAAGTAATTGTCATCCCCAACTTGATTGGGGATCCAGATTATTTTAATCCTGGATTCCCGCTTTCGCGGGAATGACAAATAGGTCGCGGGAATGACAGAAAGGGGCGGGAATGACATCTACCACCAGTCAACCTGTGGGAGTATATTTTAAATATGCTTTGTAAGGATCTCCCTTTCATTATACTTATAAAAAATTGGTCTGGATCCTCGATAAAAGATTTCGAGGATGACTAAGTGTTCTGTCATACCGCACTTGATGCGGAATCCAGGAAGTATTTCTTTCTTCTAATGTTCCTCCGAAAATAATAACTCCAAAATTGATCTTCCTTTTAATTAATGAATAAGTTACGAAACATAGTATTGACAAGCATACTATAAATTGGTATGATTAAATTATGACTATGGAAAAGAGCTTTAAAATATGACCATAGAAAAAGGCTCAATCGGCGCTAAAGCCATTTCGGCAGGAGTTAGTTTGGCAGTGGGCTTAGGCATAGCTACTGCTTCCAAGGAAGCCAAGGCTGAGGATACTGTTAAACAACTGACGCCGATCACTGCCGCTATGGATTCCTACGTGGCTAATCGTTGGAACCAAAGCATTATCGCTGATTACCACGATGTTCTCTATCCTGAAAACAAAGACAAATATCTTTATTTAGGCTTGCCCTATCATTTTTCTCTCCAAGGCGACGCTTCCCTAAAAGAGAACAATGATTTGGTAGATTTCTATAATTTGACACTATGTCCCGCTTGGGTAATTAACGGTAAACCAAACATAGCAGTACCAGATACTATTGGTCTCCAATTAATTCCCGAAGGTATCAAAACTGCCAAACAATACGCCCAATTCGAGATCATTTCTGAGAAAGAGAATGTTTATACCCTCAAAGTGACGGGCATCAACGAAGAACTGAACAAAAGAGCTAATCTTAATATCAACCTGATTGTTTTCCAAAAAGAAGTTAATTGCAAAAATAACAAAGATGTCGATCGAACCAGAATTCTTAAAAGAGTCGCTTATAAATATCCTTTAGGCGCTTTAGGCAAAAGGATCAAATTGGAAAACGGCCAAACCGTCAGTAATAATCTCGGCCTAATCAACATTCCCTCAGTGATCCAGAACCAATGCCAGATGGTGGCTTTCCTTCAAGATATGAATACCAAGGAAATCTTAGCCGCCGGCTATACCGAAATGGTTGACGGCGAAACTGCCCTTTTCAACTGGGATAATCTGCCCGAATGCACCCTGGAAAATGTCCAAGATATTCTCAAGGCTCCCAGTCCTGAGATAGGCGGACTAGACGATAGAGAACGACTTCTAAAAAATCTTCCCCAATACCTGGACAAAACCGGCCTCAAAGAAAAAGTCTTTGCCGTCCAAAAAGCCAAAGATTTGAAATATTTGAGTTTACAGTTGGATTACACCGCCAATGAAAGCCAGATTTACGAGGTCTTGGCCGCCAGCCTCAATCCCGAACTGAAAGACAAAGCCGTCTTTAATTATAATCCCAAAAACAATCAGGTGGATATTACTTTTACCGAGCCGATCAACGGCGATAAGAAACTATTCTCAGTTTTCATTAAAATTAACAAGCCCACAGTCGATGGTGTCAAAAACGAAGATAGTAGTAATGATAAAATCGAAAGATTTGTTAACAGCGTTAATTTCAAAATGAGGGAATTTTCCGCCCGCGATTCCCAAAACAATTTAATCAAATACCAATTAAGAGAACAAAAAAACTATTTCCCGGTAAGAATGTGCACTATTGAAAACCCCTTCGATTTAAAGAAAAACGCTAATATTGACAAGGAGGACCTGGATCTGCTTTTAACCGTCTTCGGCAGTCAAGAAGGGGATAAGGACTGGAATGCGGAATACGATGTTTACAAAGAAGGCGTCAGCAGTTGCCGAATTGATATTGCCGATGTAACGGCGATTATCAAGGAAATCCATGAACAGGATAACTTAAGGGAAGCCATTAAAGCGGCTAATCCCCAGGCTAAATTGCCGGAGTTGGAAATTCAAATTGAAAAAATCATGCCGCCGTTTCAGTTAACCAAAAACGAAGCGATTAACGAGCAAACTATCAGCCTCTGGCTGGAAAAAAGACAAGCCTATCAAGAAACCATCCAAAAGATTAAAGAAATGAGAAATTTAACCGCCATTTAACGGACAAAGGGATCCACCCACTCCACTGCCACTACCGGCTCCAGTAAAAAGGAGGGAATTTTGAAAGAGTGGAAAGCCTGAATTCGGGCTTTAACATCGGCAGGATTATCCCTATCGGCGTAGCCAACGGCGGTCAATTTTTTGCCGCTGAATTGACAGGAGCTGTTGGAGTCAAAAGTATTATCAAGGCCGAAAGTAATAGTAAAAAGAGCTGATTTAATAAAATATTTTAATGAAAATGGTTTTTATTTATTGCGTAAAGGATGTAAAAATTCAATTTACTCTAACGGAGTAAAGATAGTTCTTATTAAAAGACATAGAACAATTGATAGAATCACTACAAATGAATTGTGTAAACAAGCTGGTTTAAAGCCAAAATTCTAATTACTTTCTATACTTTTACTTGTGAAAATTTGTCCCTATAAGGGATTGAACTCCTGCAAATATGGAATTTTTAAATGCATTTATAAAATTATTGAATTATTAAATGTTTAGATAACAGTGAATCCAAAATCTTCCGGATTTACTATAATTCTTTTTATATACATTGAGAATTCTTGAAAATCAGTAAGTTCAAACTTGATAATATTAAAAATTTCTTCTATAGAAATTTCTGAATAGAAATGAATTAATCGGTTTCTATAACCTGCCATTTTTATTAATTTCTCGCTAATAAATTCTTCTGGAAGTATATTTTCTTTTCCTAAATTTATGGCTATGTCTTTGTAAGTTGTTACTCTTAATCCCGGGACTCTTGAAAGTATATGGTTACCTATATCAAAAACAGCCTCTAAAGCTCTTCTTAGGTAATGCTCAGCAATTGCAAAATTGTCGTTTTCCTCAAATTTTTGAATAGAAAAATCTTTAAACTTCGAAAGTTTGTCTAAATCTTTTTCAATTTCACTTAATCTTGAAATAATAACTTCTTTATTAATGGGAATATTCTTTCAAGAATCAATTCCTCGTTTTGGTCAAGTAATGGCTTAAAGTCTATATACTCTTTTATTACTCTCTCCTTAAAATTATTTTCAAACTCCGTGGAATCTTTATATACTATTTTGCCTTCTATTACCACATTAAATTTAAGCGTTAAAGGGGCATTATTTAAAAAAACAATATCAATTTCTTTATTTCTGAACTCTTTATTTCTGAACTCATTTGTTAAGGCTTTATAAAGATAAATAAAAGATATGTGATAATTTGGATTTGAGTTTTCACCGAAAACCACTCCAATATCAATATCGCTTTTATCGTTTTGAGTTTTAGTAACCGATGATCCAAAAACATAAAGTAGTTTAATATCCAATCTCTTTAAAATATTAATGGTTTCTTTTCGCAGCTTCATAACTTTATTTTACCCTTTCTTTTAGGAATGTAAATTATTATTGTTTTTAGGTATTTCCGATTCTCAGAAACAAGAAAAAATAATTTACATTTATGATGATGTTTTTAAGTTTATAAACCAGGAAAGTTTTAGTTTATAAATATTTAACAATGTAGAGTTAAATATATAATATCTTTTGTGTATTCAATCTCGAATTAATTTTAAGGGGAGGGCAAAAAATGTTTTTCATTTTTTTCTTTATTTTGTTCGTAATTTTGTTTTATATATTTGCATTTCCTGTGCTTAAGAAGGTTACTGAAGATAGATTTGAGTCTAAATCAGTATCCAAAAAAGCGACAGAAAGAAAAGTTTTAGTATGGTTTATTGTTTTTGCTTTGATTATTACTTTTGCTTTCTCGTTTAAAATGATTCAGGCTGGAAATGTTGGAGTAGTTTATGAATTTGGTAGAATTGTTAGCCAGATAGGAGAAGGACCGCACTTTATTCCTCCATGGCGAAATGTGACGATAGGGAGTATTCAGATTCAGAAGCAACAATATCCCAGACTTGCGTGCTTTAGCGCAGAAACCCAGGAGGTTTTTATTGATGCTACTCTTAACTGGAGAGTAGATTCCAAAGCAATCCAGGAATTATACAGAAATGTTGGGATAAATTTTTCTCAGATTCTCATTGAACCGCGAATTCTTCAAAACTTCAAAGATGAAACAGTTAAATATAAAAGTGTTGATATTGCTCCGAATAGAGAGAATATAAGGACAAATATTCGTGAAAAATTAAAAAAAGAGTTGAATCTGTATTCTATTGAAATAGTTGACCTTTTAATTGATAACATTGAGTTTAATCCTGAATTCAAAACTGCAATTGAGAAAAAGCAAATTGCAACTCAACAAGCTCTTGAAGAGGAGCAGAGAATAGCTGTTGTAAAGCGTCAGGCAGAGCAAGCAATAGAAAAAGCTCGTGGTGAAGGGGAGGCAATATTTGTTAAAGCTCAGAAAGAAGCAGAGGCAAATAAAGCTCTTTCTAAGTCAATAACGGATCAATTAATACAATACCAGTTGGTGCAGAAGTTAGCTCCTAATGCACAGGTGATAGTTCTACCAGCAGGACAAAACTTCCTTTTTGATTTAAAGAGTTTACTTCCAACTCCAAAATAGTTCATTTTCTATCGTTAATTTCTATATAAGAAAACTTTTTTATTAACAAGTCTAAGATGGAAATGATAATTTAGATAGGCAAAAATCTCAATAAGGAGGAGATATTATGAAGAATGATCGGTTTAAGCTTATTTATAAATTA
>CAZYWI010000040.1:0-5138 GCA_964651585.1 uncultured Candidatus Saccharibacteria bacterium
AATAAAAGGCTGATCTCTTTAGAAAAAGAGAAAAAGAGCGGTTCCAAAGAAGCTATTCTCGAATTTGATATTTTCACTAAATTAAAAGGTAATTTAGAGCAGGGAAAGAAAATAAGGGATATAGATTTTAGCGAAGAAGAGCAAGATATTCTTCAACAATATCAATTTTTAACTAACAAACCTTGCTTGTTTTTATTAAATGGTAAGGACGAAGAAGTAGATCCGGCGGTGATTCAATATTTTAATGAACGTCAATTAAATTATTTAATTATTGATGTCAAGACCGAGTTTGATGTTGCTGATTTAAACCAAGAAGAGAGAGAACTGATGGGTGTAACCACTAAGCCAGAGTTGGATTTATTGATTCAAGAATCTTATAAACTGCTGAACCTTATTTCTTTTTTTACTACGGGGAAAGACGAAACGCGAGCTTGAACTATTGAAAAGGGGACTAAAGCGCCTCAGGCTGGTGGAGTAATTCATTCGGATTTTGAGAAAAATTTTATTAGGGCTGATGTTATTCAGTGAGATAAATTATTAGAAGCAGGCTCTTGAGAAAAAGCCAGATCTTTAGGTTGAATTAGAAGCGAGGGCAAAGATTATATTGTTCAAGATGGAGATGTTATAGAAATTAAGCACGGCCAATAAAGAATTAAATATCAAATACTCAATAAAAGAAATTATAAATTTATATATGTTATTTGATTCGCATTGTCATTTACAATTTAGTGCTTTTGATGATGATAGAAAAGCAGTTATTCAACGCCTTATTGAAAACAGAGTAGCAGTGATTAATGTTGGTTCTTGTGTGGAAAATTCCTATGAAGGTCTCAAATTAACCCAAGAGAATCCTGGTTTTATGTGGGCCTCTGCTGGCGTTCATCCCTTTCATTCTTTGCCTTTTAATATTTTTGAAGATAATGAAGAGGCTTCGTCGCTTGATATACATTATCCCCAGGATATTTCTCAATTAAAAGATTTGCTAATCAACCCAAAAGTGGTGGCTGTTGGAGAGTGCGGACTAGATTTCTCTTGTTTGACAAATATCCATAATTATGAGTTGCATCAAAACGATTATCAAAATTATCAATATCAAATGTTTAGAAAACAAATTCAGTTAGCTAAGGAATTTGGGAAACCCCTTATTTTGCATATTAGAAAATTATATCAAGAGGCTATTCAGGTTTTAGAAGAAGAAAAGTTTCAAGGTAAGGCTATTTTCCATTTCTTCAAAGGTAGACAAAAAGATTTGGAGAAAATTTTGGAAAATCCCAATTATTATCTTAGTTTTTCCGGAGTGATTACCTATGATAGTAGTTTAGATAAGATTATAGCCCAAGTTCCCCTAGAGAGACTGCTTATTGAAACAGATGCTCCTTATGTGGCACCCATACCTTATAAAGGACAAAAGAACGAACCTTTGTTTGTTAAATATATTGCTGAATATATTGCCAGAGTTAAAAAATTATCGCTATCACAAATTGAAAAAATTACTTATGGAAATACTTTAAAAGCTTTTAATATTCAAAATGAATAAAAAAATAAAAGGAAAAAATATTGTTGTATTATTTTGTATTATTGCTATTTTTTTGTTGGGTTGAGGCAAAAAGCAGCAATCTATACAATCTGCAAAAAAGATTGAACCAATATATATTGGCGGCATTGTAAATCATCACTTGTTGGCTCAAGATATTATAGAAAAATTTTTTCGTGAAGCTTCCAAATTTAATTATGATAAAATTGTTATTTTAAGTCCAGATCATTTTAATAATTGTAATTTATATGCAAATAATTTTTTGACTGAAGATAATGCTTCTTGAGCAATTAGTCAGGAGGACGGTATACAAAATTTGTTGCCTTTTGTACGCAAAGCTTGACCAAATGCTACTATTGTGCCTCTGATTATTTGTCCACGAGCCATTTCTCTGCCGCAAGATATTCAAAATAGTCCCGATACTTTTATAATAGCCAGTGTTGATTTTTCGCATTATTTACCCGCTAATTTGATGGAACTGCATGATAATAAATCAATTGATGATATTATTTATTTTGACAATTTAAGCAATATAGATGTTGATTGTCCTTTGTGCATAAAGTTTTTAAGGGATGTTGCTTTAAAAAAGGGAGCTTTTAATATATTAGAGATTGGTAGAGGAAATTCTTTTGCTTATAATAGATCAAAAGATCCGCAAAGCGGAACTTCTTACTACAGCGCTATTTTTTCTAAAGAAAAACCCAATAATATAAATAATAATGTTAATATCAAAAATACTTTTTTATTTGTTGGAGATATTATGCTTGCTCGGGGTGTTGGGGATCAAATTGATAAATATGGATTTGATCATCTATTAGAAAATGTAAAAGGAGCGTTTCGGGGTATTGATTATGTGGTTGGCAATTTAGAAGGTCCGATTGTAAAAGATGCTCCCAAAATACCCCATAATTCGTTTATTTTTGCTTTTCCAGAAGAATCGGCTAATTTTTTAAGAAAGCATTTGTTTAATGTTTTGTCTTTGGCCAATAATCATACTAATAATTATCAAGGTGAGGCTGGTTTTAATCAAACAGTAGATTTTTTGAAATCAGTAGGTATTTATACAGCAGGGCATTATAAAGATTGCAGCGATAAATATATTTATAATAATAGTAATAATTATTTTATTGCTTTCAATTTAACATTTGGAGATAATGGATGTTCACAGGAAATTTTAAAAAATATTCAAAAGATCAAGCAAACAAACACAGAATCTTTTGTTATTTTAATGCCTCATTGAGGAGAGGAATATAAAACACATTCCAATAGTTTTCAACAAAAATTGGCACACCAGTTTATTGATCAAGGTGCTGATTTAATTGTTGGTACACATCCTCATGTTGTGCAGGAAGTTGAGATCTACAAAAACAAATTAATTTTTTATTCTTTAGGCAATTTTATTTTTGACCAATGATTTTCAACAAATACTCAAGAGGGTTTGATGGTTGGCTATGATGGTTATAATTATTATTTAGTTCCCGTTGAAAGCAATAAAAGTGTTCTAAGCTTTATGGATAGCGATAAAAGTAAAGTATTTTTGGAAGAGCTCGCTAAAAGAAGCGATTTAGGATTGACAAAAATGATTGAAAATGGAAAAATTGAGATAGCAAAAATAATAAATACTTAAGATATTATAGCTGATAAACTGGCGTAAGCTAACGATTATGTTTAGGGCTTGATTTTTGTTTATTTTTTTGTTAAACTAATTTCAATTAACTAAAGGAATCAAAATTAAATAAATTTAAATTATGGCCTTACCAAAAAAACACCATACTAGATCAAAAACAAACCAGAGAAGGTCGCATGCGGCTTTAAAGCCGGTTCAATTAGTATCTTGTCCAAAATGTCATACGCTTATTAAACCTCATTGCGTTTGTTCTAATTGCGGATATTATAAAGGCGAAGAAGTTATCGACGTTTTAAAGGGTTTAACCAAAAAAGAAAAAAAGCAAAAAGCTAAGGAATTAAAAGCCACTTCTAAAAGCGAAAAATAGGATCTGGTGTCTAATGTCACGTTTTTAGTTCTTGTTATTTTTAATTTTATTTTTAATTTTATTTTTAATTTTATTTTTTTAAAATAATATTATGGCTTCACGCCATTTATGTAGAATGATTGCCTTGCAATCATTATATGAATGAGATTTTTGGAACAAAGAAAAAGATATTGATGAAATTTTAGAAAAAAATATTAGAACTTACGGCGAAGATTTAGAAGAAAAAGAATTTATAAGACAATTAGTAAAAAATACTATTGCTCATTTAGACGACATTGATAAAATTATTGAAAAAAGCGCCCCTGAAAGACCCTTTGATCAGATAAATATTGTTGATAAAAATATTTTGCGTCTCGGTTTGTATGAAATGATTTATGCCAACTCCTCTGACGTACCCTTAAAAGTAGCTATTAATGAAGCAGTGGAATTAGCAAAAAATTTTGGAAGCGACAAATCATTCAGTTTTATCAATGGTGTTTTGGGCACAGTAGCGCGAAGTATTGATAGTATAAAAAATACTAAATCATCATAAACCTTCTTTTTTAATAAAGATTCATAAAAAAATCATACTAACTCAATTAAATTATTTGTGATGAATAAGCAAGAGTCTAAAGAACAAATTATTGATGACAATATTCAAGCAATGTTAAGCGACTTAGAAGAAAAGCTAAAAATTAAAATTAAAAATCCTAGTCTTTTTTTAGAAGCCCTAACTCATAGTTCTTATTTAAACGAAAATAAATCATGACCTTATGCTTGTAATGAAAGATTAGAATTTTTAGGAGATGCGGTGCTACAATTATGCATCTCTGATTATATTTTTAAACAATATCCCGACTATCCCGAAGGCAAGCTGACTCCTTTGCGTTCTAATTTAGTGGATGCCTTAATGCTTTCTAATGTGGCTGTTTATCTTAACTTAGATAAATATCTTTTTGTTTCCAAGGGGGAAAGAATGACCCTAAATGGTTTTCTTAAAGTATTAGAATACAATAAAGATATAAATATTAAAATCAAAAACTATACCTTAGCTGATGCGAGCGAAGCTATTTTTGGCGCTGTTTATTTAGATGAAGGATTTAATAAGGCCTATAAAACAATTTTAAATGTTATTAAACCATTCTTAAAAGATATTGTCAGCTTAGAAACTCATAAAGACTCCAAAACTTTATTGCAAGAGCTTACTCAATCGTTATATAATGTGATTCCTGAGTATAAAATCCTCTATACAGAAGGTCCAGCCCATAGAACAAGATATGTTTTAGCTGTATTTGTTAAAGATAAGCAGATAGCCATAGGCGAGGGTTGATCTAAAAAAGAAGCAGAAGAATATGCTGCCCAGAGAGCGTTGGAGGATCAATCTTGGACCAAGGACATAATTGTCTAAACAATCACTATGTACTTAAAAGAAATTGAACTAAGAGGATTTAAATCTTTTTTGCCCAAAACAGTTTTAGAATTTAGCCCACATATTAATGCCATTGTAGGGCCAAATGGTTCTGGCAAATCAAATATTATTGATGCTTTGCGTTGATGTTTAGGAGACCAAAGCCAGAAAAATTTAAGAATTGAAAACAATAAAATTTATACCACTACAGCAATTGGTAAAA
>CAZYWI010000041.1:0-4954 GCA_964651585.1 uncultured Candidatus Saccharibacteria bacterium
CCCAAAGATTGATCTATCTTATGCCATTCATAACTAGTCTGTTCTTGCTGGTTTATCGCCCAATTATTCTGAGATTGCCATTGACAGCCAATCTTTTTTTCTCTGGCTTTTTGTTCTGCGTTAATAATTGCTTGACTATATTTACTACTACTAGTATCTAAACGAGCAATAGCTAAACCCTCTTTAACTAATTCTAACCCAATATTTTTATCGCCTAAAAAAATATGTCTCAAATAACGACAATATTGATCCCTGTCTTCATTTTCTTTCTCTAATCTGACTGTTTTATTTAAAATTAGTTCTTCTAATTTATTTTTTGCTTCTTCATAGCAAGAATAGCCTCTCTCATCGGCATCAATATCTAAAATCCTGACTGAGTAACCTCCCTCAATAATAAAAGTATCACCATCAATAACTTTAGTCACTAATTTTAAACTATTATCAGCCAATTCGGGAATTAATGAACAATCCTTGGTAGTAACTGTGACGCTTTGATTAGCTGATCCCTTAACCTTGCTCCCCATTTCATCGTGAATATTATTCAGAAATTCCTTTTGAGGAGCAAAATAAATAGAGCATCCGATAATTAAACCCGCGATAATAATGGCACAAAATATTTTATTTTCTTTTCAAAATTTTTTCATTTGATTTTAATTTCTAGTCTATACGCGATATTATTACTTTTTCAGATGAGATAATGTTGCTGCGGGGCAGGGACTCGAACCCCGATCAAAGGCTCCAAAGGCCTCTGTCCTACCATTAGACGACCCCGCAATTTTTTACAAAACTTCCTTTTTATTTTTTGTGTCTTTATAATATTTTCTTTCTTCAAAAATAATCCGGTACAAAATACTATCTTAAATTCAATCTGTTTATCCTATCTCTTATTAAAATCTAAAAGATGAATATTTAAAATTTTTATTGTTATCATTCATAGTTATAATGTATTATTATAATCAAAATAACAAATAGGGACGCGTTTTAATCTACCACAGTAATAACAAAATTTTATAAAAGATTAAAGAATAATCTACAGATATTATTCTATTTGCTTTAAGTATTTGTTAGTCGCCAATAAGCTGGAAATCACTCCTAAACCGACGCCAAATAATAACTGTCATAGGAAAATAATAAGAATATGGGAGAAGAAATAGTTAGTAATGCTAACAAATCCTAAAAATTTATCAATTTTGCTGCCGACAAATCAAATTAAAGGAATGTAAATTAGCAACGAAATAATAGCAGAAATGACGCCATAAATAACACCTTCAATTAAAAACGGACCCTTAATAAACCATGGCGAGGCACCAACTAAATTCATAATTTTAATTTCTTCCCTCACACTATAAATAGCTACCCCAATAGTATTAAATGTTACAATAACTGCAACAGCGCCCAAAACTATTGTCAATAGCAAAATAGTTAAACGTGAGGCTCTAATCAAATTATTAGAGGATTCGATAAGACTGCGATTTTCAGAAAAATCTATATTTAAGAGTTTATCTTTAAATAAAGAGTTTTCAATATAATTTATTATTGTGTTATAATCTTCTGAATTTTTAGCTTTGACATTTAACGAAGCGGAAAGAGGGTTTTCGCCGATTTCTTCGAGAGCTTGCAGAATTACCTTATCTTTTTCCTGCATTTTTTTAAATTTTTCTAAGGCTTCGGCTTTAGAAACATACTCTACTTTAGATACTTCTTTTAGTTTACCTAATTCTTCTTGAATTTTCAATATCTCTGTCTCATCAACATTGGGTTTAAAATAAATACTCACATCTACTTTGTTCTTTATTTCATTAGAAAAAGTAACGGCACCATAATTCAATAATAAAAGACCAGTTAGAATCATAATACTTAATACAGTAGTTGTAATAGCAGCCATAGAAAGTCACTTATTACGCACAAAACTCTGATAACCAGAATTTCATATTCTTTTTAAATGTGGATTTATATTCATATTGTTAGCTTATCAATTAAAATTTTGAGCTAAAAAATAGCTACAGAATATATTTTCCTTTTTGTTCATCTCTAATAATTCTACCATTCTCTAAGGTAATTACTCTTCTGCCTAAGGTGTTAACTATCTCTTTTTCGTGAGTACTTAATAAAATAGCCGTTCCTAATTCGTTAATTTTTAAAAGCAATCTAATAATGTCTCAGGTGTTAATGGGATCTAAATTGCCAGTTGGCTCATCAGCTAATAATAAATCGGGTTTTTGAATAATAGCTCTAGCTATAGCCACTCGCTGCTTTTCTCCCGCTGATAGCTGATAAGGAAAATTATTAGCTTTATCCCCTAACCCTACTAAATTTAGTACTTCGGGCACTTCTTTTTTGATTTCTTCTGCTGGATAGCCAGTTGATTCTAAAACAAAAGCTACATTCTCAAAACAAGTTTTATTGGGCAGTAATTTAAAATCTTGGAAGACTACACCTATTTTTCTCCGTAGCCAAACTAAATCAGAAGGAGACATTTTAGTCACATCTTTATCGTTAAAAAAAATCCTTCCCTTCGTGGGTTTCTCTTCAGCGATTAAAAGCTTCAGTAAAGTAGTCTTTCCTACTCCTGATTTACCAACTAAGGAAACAAATTCATTATTCAAAATTTCAAAAGAAATGTTATCAAGTACTATAGCGTGATCATTGTAAATTTTTGAAACATTTTTATAATAAACTAAAGCCATAATAAAAAATTATAAATGCAATAATACTAAGCAGGGGCACTCCGACTTGAACGGAGATCTACGGTTTTGAAGACCGATATTCTGCCATTGAACTATGCCCCTACAAATAATAACCATAATAATTATTATTTTATCATAAAACGATAAAAAAAACAAGTCTAGTTTTTAACAAATTGACGCGATTCTTCAATCTGCAAGGATAACACCTGGGAGTATTTTTGCGGGCCCAAAGTAATTCCATAAATAATATCAGAGGCCTCCATTGTTAACCAATTATGGGTAATAATAATAAATTGAGTTTGATCGCTTAACTCTTTTAAAATTTCTCCAAAACGACGGGCATTCTCTTCATCTAGGGCAGCATCTACTTCGTCTAAAACTAAAAGTGGGGGTTTTGATTGAGAAACAATCGCGAATAAAAGAGCAATAGCCACAAGTGCTTTTTCTCCTCCAGATAAGGCTTCTACTCCTTCTAACTTAGTTTTTGGTAATTTTACTCGGATTTCCACCCCCAAACTTTTAATTACTGAATCAGTATCACCTTGATTCTGATTCACCATTTCCTCTCCACCTTTTTGACTGGGGATTTCTTTATCATTAGCATCGCCGATTTCTTGACACAAATCTTCGTAAGATACTATTTCTAAACTTCCTTTGCCGCCCCCAAAAATTATCTGAACATATTTATTAAATTCTCGATTAATTTCTTTAACTGCCTGGTTAAACTCACTGTTAATTTGCTTTGTTAACTCTTTAATTACTTTTTTTAAATCGCTAATGGCTTGTTCTAAATCTTGATGTTCTTTTTGAAGAAATTCAAGCCTTTGTTTGACTCCTTCATATTCTTCAATGGTGCTCTGATCAACAAACCCAAGATCTTGTAAAACCTTCCTTAAATGCACAATCTTATTTTCCAAATTCTGCACTTCGTTCTCGTTGAGGTCCTTATCCGAATTTTGAGCATAATTAATAAAATCTTCCCAACTAATAGAAGCTAAAGAAAGCTGTTGCCTAAGATTATCTAAGTTTATTTTTATTTTTTCTTTATCTAACTCATATCTTTGAAGTTGATCTAATAATTGCATTTTTTCTTTCTGATAAGCCTCCAGCACTATGAAAGCGTTTTTTCTTTCTTGATTTCTTTGATTTTCCTTCGTTTGTATTTGTTCAAGTTCTTGATAGGCTCTATTCAATTTTTGCTCTAAGGTTTCAATATTATCTTGATAGTTTTTAATTTTATCTTGGAGCTCTTTGATTTCTTTATCAAAAACTGAAACTGTATTGGCATAATAGCTGTTATTCTCTATTTTACTATTATCATTTGTTATCTGACTAATTTCTTTTTCCATCTCTTTCAAAAGTTTTCTAACGCTTTCAATATCATCTAAAGGCAGTGCCTGCTGAATTAATTGTTGAATTTTCTTAATAATTTGTCCTACACGTTCTTGATCTCATAACTCTTTCGCCATACTAATATTCTGGCCATTATTTTGAAAATGATTAAAACTGGCTTTTTTCTCCTCTAAGACGCTTTCAAGTTTAGCCATTTCATAAATTAATTTATGTTTTTCCTCGTTAATTTCCTTGATTTGATTATTAATTGCTTCTCTCTGAGCAGAAAGATCTGGCTCTTGATCATTATTTGTATTATTAAAACCGACATTCTTTTCTTCGCTTAAAATTTTTTCCTCAAGACTATCAAGTAATTTTTGAATATTGATAATTTCATCATCAAGCCGAGCTATATTTTTATTAATTTCTCGATATTGATAGCTATAAAGTTCTTTTTCATATGCTCCCAGCTCTTCTTGAAGTTCTTTCTGTTTTTCTAAGCGAGAAACATTGCGCTTAAGCGATCGATAATGGGGCAAGATTTCGTTCTCTAATGATTTAATTTTATCGAGATTAATCAAACTTAAATTAAGCTTACGTGAAGCAATTTCTTTCTTAATTTCTAATTGTCTCAAGCCCAAAATTTCTTCTAACATTATGGTGCGCTCTAGAGGAGAAACACGCAAAATATTTTCAATACTCCCTTGGTTCACAATGGAAAAACCCTTCACACCGAGCTTCAAAGCTGATAATATCTCAGTGATATCTTTCAAGCGGGCCGGCTCCTTATTAACTAAATATTCGCTTCTCCCATTATTGTCAATGGTTTTTTCTATCTCCAAGCTATTAAAATCAAACTCTGGATTACTCTGACTCACGTTTTCAAATAATAATCTCACTTTAGCAAAAGTAGCAGCCTTACAAAATTCATTACC
>CAZYWI010000042.1:0-4868 GCA_964651585.1 uncultured Candidatus Saccharibacteria bacterium
AGACTGCAAGCCAACAGGCCTTAAGAGTATGCGAGGCCAATCAAACTAAGAAAATTAATGTTACTCAGACATTTTTAGCTGCAAAAGTTGCTTCTGATACTAATGGTTCAATTATTGGAGAAAAATTAGCGCGCCAGATATTAGATGGTGCCACATCAGTATCTTTGAGCCCAATATTTTGATTTAAACAATGTGATAATCAAATGAGCCAAGATAATTGTTTGAGATCTCAATCACCATTATATATTTATCAAAAACAGTTTAATTTGACTTTTAAAGCGCCAGTTAACTATAATACTCTTGAATTATGAATAGGTAAAAAGGAAGTGAAAAAAGGAGGTCAAACCTTCACTTTATCAAAAGCACCCGAGCTTAAGAATGGCTCTCCAATGATTGAAGTATCGTTTTTTAAAGACTTTTTAGGAGCCAAGAGTATTGATTGAATTCCTAGCCCCACTAATGAAATTCGGATCGAATTGGGCGATATGTTTATACACGGTTGGATAGGAAGTTCTACATACAGAGTAGAAAGTATTAATGGAGATGTTGAATCATTTTCTGGTGAGTCTCCATACTTGTCAGGTAATTATAAATTTGTTGACTTAATGAAAATTTGTGAAGCCTTTGGTATTTCTGCCTCTTATGATAAAACTCAAGGTAAAATTATTATTACCCTTGCTCCCATAAACTATTTATCAGCGCCAATTGCAGGTACTGGCCAGCCATTAATTACTGAGAAAGAAACTCAGATAAAGTCTCAAGCTACTCCTCAACCAGCTGCTTCTAATATTTGAACTCAAATGTGATCTGGTATCAAAGATTTCTTAGGTATTAGTCCTCAAACTACTCCTCCTCAAACTACTACTCCTAATATTTGAACTCAAATGTGAGGTGGTATTAAAGATTTCTTAGGTATTAATCCTACAAGCAATACTCCTGCAATAACCCCTAATTCTATAACTACTGCGCCCGAATCCTTAACTCAGCCCCTCAAAGCTCCAGCGGTTAGTACTGAAATTATTACATCCTTGGGCGACAATGATAGAGAATGAATTAATATTAAAGATGCTTGTGATGTTAAAATAGAGATGTGAGAGCCAGATAAAATATATAAACCTGGAGATCTTGTATGGTTTAAACTAACAATGACAAATTGCCGTGTAAGTCCTTTCGGTTATTTAGGATTTGAGTATCAACTAAATAATCAGAAAACAGAAGATTTAGTTTCTTTTGTTTTTTCTAACGGCACCAGTTGAGAGAGTTTTGTATTACCCCTTGATTTAAATAAAGAAACAAATATTTTAGCTAATTATGAGACATTTCATATCAAAGTCAACGCCTATCAGTGCCTTTATTTAGGTAATTATTATGTATTTTGTTTAGATGAAGTGAAAAATAAAAATAGCGCTCACTACAAATTAACTTCATCTGATTTTACAATAAAATATTCTCCCGAAAAAACAGCCACATTAGATAATTGTACCTTTGAGATTGTTAACCCTAAAGAAAATACTACTATTATTCAGCATGATAATCCATCTTTATCAACTCTTTTTATTGATTTAAAAATCAATTGTAAAGCCCCGGGTAATGCCAGTAATACCTCTAAAATAACTAAGACCGCTTATCTTGAGTATGATATTAAATGTAACCATTATGATCAAACAGCGTTGTGAGAAGATTACAATCACGTTAGAAAATTTCATTATGGATTGCCTCAGAAATCCTTAAACAAAACTATTACTTATAAAGTCCCCGGAGAAACAAATATTTCTGTTGATAGATTAGATTTTAGTGAAGATCTATTAAAAGAAGGGACTTACAAGGAGTGTATGCTTGAATTAAATATTAATCAGCCTAGTGCTAATGATATTACTACTTTAACTATTAAACGTGATTTCTTTCTTGATAGCTGTCAAATAGAACTTAAACCTCAAGAACCTAATAAGGAATATCATATTTCTCAAGATTTATATGTACCAATGAAAATGATTTTTCACTGTCCAAAAGAAGCGCCAGCAATGAGCCCTACTTATCTTGTGGTGTATTGCTGGGATTGAATGCGGTACGATCCTCCAGAGGGTTTGCCAGGGTCTCGATTGCCAATTATCTCTAAAAATACAGATAATAGTTATAATTTTAATATTCCTATGGATAAGTTTCAGTTTTTATTCGATTTTTTTATACCTCAAGGCACTAAATATTATCGCTTCAACTGTTGAGCAGATAGATACTCCTATTTAAATTCGTGAGAAGATGCCTGTTATTCTTATGATAAAACTATGTTTAACAATAATTTTACTAAACCCCTAGGCAAACACGAAATTTTGGTTTATAATGATGGACCTTATTCTCCTTCACCCACACCCCCATCCCCTATACCTGTTGAGCCCGAGCCAACCACTACGCCAGGAGGCAAAAGCACGACAGCTAATCAAAATGTTTGACAGCCCCAAAATTGATTTCAAAGGTTTTTTGCCCCTCTTATTAAATTCTTTACAAAATAATCTCAGAAATTTAGGGTTAGCAGCGGCAAGAGATACGCGTCGAAAATCGATCCGCCTCCAATAGATATTTTTCTTTAAATAAAAATAAATGTGAAGAGTTTGCTATTGTTTTTTTTATTTTTTTCTGTCATTATTTTCTTATAATCATACCTCAAACTCATAATTTAATATTATGCTATTTCATTATACAGCCTTTGATCAAAGGAATATGCTTGTTGAAGGAGATGCTGATTTGCAATCAGTAGATGCTGTTTTAGAATATTTATCTCATAATGGGTTGAAGCCTATTAAGATCACGCCCATAGATTTTGGTACAAAAAAAATATTTGGGCTTTTTTATGAAACCATTAGTCTTAAGGACCAGTTGTTTTTATTTAAATATTTGAGTTTGATGTTGAAAGTGGGCACTGATTTAATAAAGGCTTTAAATGTTCTAATGGAAGATTTTGCGCCAGGCCCGGCAAAACGATTTCTTCTTGAGGCTCGAACTAATTTAGAGAAGGGTAATCCCTTTTATGTTGCCTTTGAAAAGCATCCCGAGACCTTTTCGTTAGTTACTATTAGTTTAATTAAGAGTGGCGAAAAAGCAGGAAACCTAGAAGAAGTTTTAACAAAACTTTCTGAAAGTTTAGAAAAAAATCATGATTTACAATCAAAAATTAAGTCTTCTTTGGCCTATCCAGTTGTACTTATAATAGTATCTATTAGTTTAGTTTTCTTTCTTATGACTTTCTTATTTCCAAAGTTGACTACTGCTTTTTCTCAGTCTGGTGTCCAAATTCCTAAATATACCCAAGTTTTAATAAATATGAGCCAGTTTTTTAATACTTATCAAAAAATTATTATTCCTCTTTTAATTATTGTGCCTACTGCTTTGGTATTATATTTTTGAAAAACAAAAAGAGGGCAAAAACAATTTGAATCTTTATTAAGAAAAATCCCGCCTATTAGAAATTTTATGAATATGATGGCTTTGCAAAGATTAGCCTCAACTTTAGGTAGTTTAATTAGATCAGGAATGCCTCTACTGGAAGCCATTAAAATCACCGCCGATACTGTCGGAAGTACAGAATATCAAGCAGCTCTTTTAAACATTAATAAAAATATTGGCCGCGGTATGACAGTAGGTGAGGCTTTTAAACAAGAAAAAATTTTTCCTGCTGTCTTAAGTAATCTATTATCTATAGGAGAAAAAGCAGGGCATATTAGTGAAATTTTAACTACACTTTCTGAATTTTATGAAAAAGAAATAGAAGCGCAGCTCAAAACTTTAGTTTCTCTTATTGAGCCTTTGATCATTGTTTTTATGGGTTTAGTTATCGGAGGAATTGCTGTTTCTGTGATTATGCCAATGTACCAAGTTATTGGAGGCTTCGGAGGAGAAGGGGAAGGTATGGAGGGAATGGAATTTTAAACAAAATAAGGCTTTAAATTTTTCTCTATTCAATGCATAAAATTAAAAATAAATCTTAATATGAGTTCTAAATTAGGGGGTTTTACCTTAATTGAAATAATGATAGTAATAGCTCTTATGATTATTATTGCTGGACTCGGCTTTGAATTTTTAATGAAGCCGGCTCTTGGGCTTTATGCTGATAATACAATCAATGATATTATTCAGTATTTTAATTATGTCAAAGGCCAAAATAAAGCTTTGTCGTCCTATAACGATTCTTATGGTATCAGTTTTGTTAATCCTCAAAATGATGATCCATATTATTTAATGTTTAAAAATAATACCGCTACCGTTGTTGAAAAAATTCCCTTGCCTAATAATATCACTTATCTAAACCCGGTTCAAGGAGAAAGAATTGATCTGTTTTTTTGTAAAGATCCGGATAGCAGCCTCTTATGCAATGAATCTGGAGCAAAAATTTGTGATGAAATATTTCAAATCGGTCTGAAAACAACGTTTTTAAATGTCTCCAGAAATATTTTTATTAGTACTTCTTCAAGTGATCTTTGTGTGCCTTTTGTTTGGAAAGAATAAAATTAAAACCTTTCTTTTTTGAATATAACATATCTTTATTGTTTTTTTGTCTAAAATATGCTATTCTATAATAGGTGTCGGCTCTTATCTTAATTTAACAAAAACAATTAAAATTTAATTTTATATTTTTTAATAAGAGATGTACCGTGAAAAAATCAAAGCATTTAAAAGCCCAATCCTTAGTAGAAATAGTTCTGGCCTTAGCTTTAGCAACTAGTTTTCTAACAACTATTACTTTGTCCTTTTCTTTTATTAGTAACAGAAATAATGATTATTTACAAAAGCGTGATGCTTTTAATATTTTGAAAGCTCAGCAACAAAAAAACCTACTCAGCATAGGAAAAGCTATTAGTTTTCCTAGCCTTTTTGAA
>CAZYWI010000043.1:0-4810 GCA_964651585.1 uncultured Candidatus Saccharibacteria bacterium
AATATGCTATAATATAATTATAGCATATTTTTAATAATTTGTCAAGAAAAATTGGAAGAACTTCAGGCCACCATATTCTTCTCTACTTGCTTGAAAAATATAAATAAAGATTAAACTTTTACAAACTTTCATATTATCTGAGAAATGGCACCAATAAAAAATAAAATCCCAATAAAATAAAGGGTAAAAGTACTTAAATTTAGAGAATAAGCAGGTTTAATTTCTGATTTTTCTCTAGCAGCGTCATAAATAAATAGAACCATTATTCCCTCAAGAGCACCAACAATGCCACCAACTAACGACATCAGGTCCTCTACTTGGGTCATATTCAGCAATAAAAATAAAATGGGTAATAAGAGCACCAAAATAAGACTAACAATATTACTAATTTTCATATCGCTAGTAAAGACATTCTTCAAATAGTGAGCAAAAGTAATATAAGAAGTTCAAACTGCCAATAAACCAATTAAGGCACCAGCAAAAGCGATACCCTTACCTAAAAATGGTATCAAACCCGAAATAGCATCAGTAGTAGTATGAGAACCGCCCACTAAAGCAATTGAATTCATAAAAAGAAAATAAATTAAAGCTACCAGTACAAAGCTAAACACCACAACTTTTTGTGAAAAATGAGATGCATTATGCTCGCGTAAAAATTGAAAGGTCAAAGGTATAGCAGCTAAGCCCGACAAAGCGTAAAAAATGATGCCATAACTAAAAAACCAATCCCTAGAAAACATATGAGATAGTAAATTGCTAATTTTAGCATGAGGCAGAATATAGAAAGATATAGAAAACATCAAAAAAATAAGCAGGCAAGAAAGGATAAAATTTAATTTATTAGCCTTAGCAAAATTTACAAAAATACAACTATTAAAAACGAGCCAGACTAATCAGAATACGGCATTACCTAAAACAGCCACAACCGGAAAAATTAAAGAGACAAACTTTACGCCTAAAAGTAAATAAATAATTAACGAAAAAGACAAAGAAACTGTGCTAGTTAACAATAATAATTTTTTGGCATGATTACCAAGATAAAGACCAGCATAGCCAGTTAAACAATAAGACTCCTTAGTTCTTAAAATAACCTCGCCAAAAAGTAAATGAATAATTATTAACAAAATGGTCAATAAAATTAACCACAAATTGCTGAGAACAAAACCCGATTGAATATTAGCATAAGGCAGTAAAAACACTCCTCCCCCAATAATAGTGCCCACTAAAATAGCTACTGCTTCCAAAAACAGTAAGACCGAAACTTTATGCATATCAAATATTAAAAATTTTCTTTTTACTCTTTAACAATATAAACTTTGTCCCCTTCCTTCACCTGATTAGCGACTTTTATGCCAATCATTTCTCCTTTCTTAGCTTGCTTAACATTTTGATGCTCAATTTGAATAGAATCTATGACTTGATTAAAATCTGTACTATTACCTTTAATATGAATGGTATCGCCTTCTTTAAGAGTGTCCTGTAATTTAACGATAGCCACGTCTATTTTACCATAAAAATGAGTAATTTCTCCAACTAATTTTTCTTCCATATTAAAAATTAAAATTAAGCTATTAAATAATTGTAAACTTAAAATGCTTATTGTCGACCGAAAAATAAATCCAGCAGATAATAATGCTTTTAAGTCTTATCAACTTAAAAAATCTAGCAATAAAAGTATAAAATTTTTTCTTAGCAAAAAGGACATGCTAAAAAGGAATTTCATCAGCTTCATCCCCAAAGCCTAATTCGTCTTCAACCTCGGCTTCGCCGTTTATTTCATCTTCATTATCCTCATTAATAGTAGGAATAGATTCTTGCAAAGGTCCAACTGTTTTCTTCGCCGGAAAATTTTCATTTTTAAAACCTATATTAGGACCAAACTGAATATTTTCTGCCACTATTTCTGTCTGGCTTCTTTTCTTATTATCTTGATCAAGCCAAGTACGCGTTCTCAAATACCCTTCCACTAAGACCAATTTGCCTTTAGTTAAATATTGACTAAACACTTCGGCTTTTTTACCCCACATTACCAAATTATGAAACTCTGTTTGCTGCTGTTTTTGACCATTAGCATCAACTCAAGTTTTATTAGTGGCCAATCCAAAATTCAAAACTGATTTACCACTCGGCGTCACTTTTAACTCCGCATCTCTTGTTAAATTACCAATCAAAATAACTTTGTTAAAATTCATATATTTATTATTATAATTAATTTTGTTTTATATCTACTGAAGCAACTCATTAAGCTTTTTGTCTAATTCCTCGAGATCAATGTCTGGCTTAGTTAATTCCGGCTTTTTTTGTTCAGGCTCCTCGAGGTTATTATTTTGTAAGGCCTTCTCAAGCTCCACTTCAGATACTGAAGTTTGAGTTTCTTCTTTATTAGAAATCCCTACGGTTTCTTTTTTGGGAAAACGTGATGCTCATCTTGGCATACGACGTTTCAAAATCTCGGGCTTGACTTCTTTCCTTGTAATCATATATCTTAAAATATCATCGTTAAATTTAAAGATTTCTTTAATACTATCTAAATTACCTTGATTTAAAGAAAAAATGATATTACTAAAATATCCATGATTTTGTTTATTAATAGGATAGGCCAACGATTTAAGTATAGGATTGTTATGAAAAATTATACTAAAACCGTTTTCAATAAGCTTATCTTGAATTATTTTGCTTACATTTTCTGCGTCTTCCGGATTAATATCGGGACGAATTCAAAAATTTAATTCATATTCAATAATTTTTGCCATAGATTTATGTTTATTTATATTTAACTAATATTTATTTTGCTTTGGACTGACTTTAATATATCCTTTGCTATCTGGGGATTATTTTTCAAAAAATCAGCAGCAGCATCAACCCCGACTCCTAATTTAGTATCTCCGTAGAAATAGGTGGATCCAGTTTTACTTACAATATTATATTTGATACCTAAATTTAAAACATCTTTAAAATAAGCTATACCTTCATTATAAATAATATCAAACTCTGCTATTTTAAATGGAGGTGCTACTTTATTCTTAACTATCTTAGCTCTAACTCGATTGCCTATTATCTCTTCTCCTTTTTTAATTTGCGCGATACGCTTTAATTCAATTCTTACTGAAGTATAAAACTTTAAAGCTTTACCGCCAGGAGTAGTCTCTGGGTTACCAAAGGCCATAGTTTGAATTTGCATCCTTGTTTGGTTAATAAAAATAATTGTAGTTGAGGCTTTATCAGTTAGGGCAGTCAATTTACGTAGGGCTTTGCTCATTAATCGCGCTTGCAATCCGATTTGCTGATCTGACATTTCTCCTTCAATCTCTGCTTGAGGAGTTAAAGCAGCAACAGAATCCACAACAATTAACGAGATAGCTCCTGATTTTACTAAAGTCTCCACTATCTCCAACGCTTGTTCTCCACTATCCGGTTGAGATATTAATAAGTCATTAATATTAACTCCAATTTTTTTAGCATATTCTGGATCGAGAGCATGCTCAGCATCAACATAAGCAGCCACACCACCGCGCTTTTGTACCTCCGCAACAATATGCAAAGCTAAAGTTGTTTTACCCGAAGATTCAGCTCCATAAATTTCAATGATTCTGCCCTTAGGAATACCACCTACCCCTAAAGCTAAATCGAGCGCAGGAGAACCTGTAGGAATGACATCAACATCTACTTTTTTAGCTTCACCTAATTTCATAATTGCTCCCTCACCAAATCGATCTTTAATATCTTTTACAGTTTCTTCTAAAATTGAACTTTTTTCGTTACTTATTTTGGTTTTTTTTACCATTAATTTTTGATTATTTTTAATTATTTCTAATTTTTATTAAAATTTAATCTAATTAATAGATTAGCATAATTTTATTAAAAAAACAAGTCTCATAATAAAAATTTTATCATTCAAAAATTTAGGTGTTATTTTAACAACTTCTGAATAAGGTCTCGAATAACCTGAGGATTCGCCGCTCCTTTTGTTTGGGCCATCACTTTACCTACTAAAAATTGTAAGGCATTTTCTTTGCCTTTTTTATAGTCATCAACAACTTTTGAGTTCTCCTGAATAACATTCACTACTATGCTTTCTAATGAGCTCGGGTCTGAAAGTTGTTCTAATTGTTTTTCTTGAATAACCTCAGCCGGACTTTTTTTATTATTATGAATAATCTCTTCAATAATTATTTTTGCTCGTTTGGAGGAAATTTTATTATCCAACAAGTTTTTAATAATGAAGAAAAAATTATCACTGGGAATTTGCCATTGTGAAGAATTAAGATTTTCTTTAACTATCCAACCCCATAAATCAGTGGTCAAATAATTATAAACAAGTTCCATAGCTTTAACCAGTTGTACTTGATCTTGAATTTTGTTTTTTGCTTCATTTACTACTTGCTCAAAATAATCGCCTAACTCTTTTTGCTTTAAAAATAAAATAACTTTTTTGGGCTCTAAATTATAATTATTAATAAATCTTTTCCGTCTTTCTCAAGGTAGTTCCTGTATCTCTCGTTTCAATTCTTCTAAATTAAATAGACCTTCACCTTCTTTTTGTGAATGAGTAATGATTAACGGTAAATCTGGCTCGGGAAAATAACGGTAATCATCAGATTCTTCTTTTATCCTTTGAGAAGCAGTAATTTCTTTAGCGTCATTTCACCCGCGTGTTTCTTGCACAATCTTTTCGCCACGTTCTAAGATCTCCGTCTGCCTTAAAATTTCATATTCAATGGCCTTTTCAACAGCCTTAAAAGAGTTAATATTTTTTACTTCTACTTTAGTACCTAAGGGTGTTGACCTGTAAAAATCATTCTGCTGATTT
>CAZYWI010000044.1:0-4742 GCA_964651585.1 uncultured Candidatus Saccharibacteria bacterium
GCTTATTCTTTTTCTCCTTTCTTTTTCTTTTATCTCAATTTTTTTTGGGGTTTTCAATACTCATTGTTTATTTTTAAATACTTAAAAATCGTTTGCTAATGGCTAATTTTTGCCCTTTATCTATTACAAGTATACACAAAAACGCAAAACTTGTCAAGCTCAAAATATAAGAAGTGATATCTATGGGGCCAGGTTTAAATTCTAATAAAACGTTATTTTGGTAAGGAAACACGACCATAAAAGAAGGAGAAACTAAATAAGGGCCATAAGCTCCTTTTACTTGCCAGTCTGGAAAATAAGAAATTTTAATAATATGCGGCGCATATAAAGCTTTTGTTGTAAACTCTAAAGCAGTATCAGTATTTTTTGTAATGTGGATGTCTTTAGTAATTGGACCCTGTATTTTTTCTTGTAAAGCAACAATTTGATTATATTCTTTCTGATTTTGATAAAAAATAATCGGAATATTGAGATTGGCATTTTTGTATCAATCGATGGATTGATAAACTCAATCTTTCTTTTTCTTTTCAAGAGTAAAGCCGCTAGGTATATCTATCATAGTTTGTTGGGGAATTTCATAAACAGCAAAATGTTCAAAGTCTTTTAATTTAGTTAAATATTGGTCGGCTTGATTTTTTACTTCGTCTGAGTAAGCAACAAAATATTTAGCTCCGAACATTTGAAGGTGTTTAACACCCTTTTCAAAGTTGAAAGGAGGATATTCGAATCCAGCAATAGCTGAGCTTGGAGTAATTGATGTTTCGGCTTGATTAATGAAATGAAATGGTCCTGATAATGAGGACTCGATTAAAAGACCTTCATAAGTTGGGTGTTCTGTCCAGATAGGTAAATTTTCTAAGAATCTTGGCGTACCACAAGCGTCATATTCGCTATTTCTATATTCTCACATTATTCTTCCTGGAGGTAAGTTTTTTAGGTATTGAAAAAGGGGTTGAGCTTCCCTTTGAAAAGGTGCCTTTGCTTCAAATCCTTCATAATTTCACTTTAATCAATCAGGTATAAAAGTAATATCTTGCTTGACAAGATATCAAGAGCAAATCGAGGCAAATATTAGGATCGCCGAGATAATAGTTTCATTTTTCTTAAAGCATAACTGAATTAGCTTTCCTCAACCATAACTGCCAATTAAAATATAACCAAGAATTACTGGTGGTAAAAATCTCGTATTATAGATGGCTGAATTATTTAAAGTTAAATAAACTAAAAAACTTGCTAAAGTTGTAATAATGATTGCTAAGATATTTTTGTCTGCTTTTCAGATTGCAAATATTAACCCTAAAATAGCCCCTGTCCAAAAAATAAATAAACTTGGAGGAAGGATTTCACTCACTACTATGGTTTTCGCTCAGTGCATCATACTTGTGTAAGAGCTAAAAGCTAAAAACGGTAAAGATCATCACGCTGTTAAACAAAAAGCCAGGCCAAAGACTTTAATCAGGTAGAAGAAACGACGGCGATATTCTTTGCGAGTGTGATCGCCTAAGAAAATTAAAAACGGCGCAAGAATAATAGCAATAGCCACTGGCACTAAATGACTCAAAACTATTAAAGACAGAAGAATAGTATTAAGAATCAAATATTTATTTTCTTTCAGTCCCTTAACTAAAAATCCCAAAAAAATAAAAAATAAAGAAAGCGAAAATGAATAAGAAAATTCTCCAGCTAAAGTGCTTGGTAAATTCGCGCCATAGATTGAAAATTTTTCTAAAAAGAGAAAAAATAAGCTACCCAAGGCGCCAATTTGAGGAATAGGAAATTTTTGATCGCAGTTTTTCAGACATCAATAAAGAGCCAAAGGTAGAAGAAAGGTACCAGCTAAAGTAATCAATTTAAAAGCAATATTTAAAGGAATTAAAAAGCTTAGGAGAACGGTAATAATAAATAAGAGTGGTGGATAAAAATAAAGGAATGGAAAACCAGCATATCAATCAGGACTTCAAGTCTTAATCTTAGGAAAAATAGTTTTTAAGTGGTATAGGGTATAGTTGTGTGAGCCAGTATCTCCGCCCGAAATCATTGTATCTGTGAAAATTAAATTTCAGGGCAGTATTTGAATAATGAATCCATAAACAAGAGCAAAAACTATTAAAGTAACAATTATTTCTACATTTTTATTTTTATTCATAAACTTTTTTTAAGTTTGTTAAGTCATATTTATGAGATTTAATTTTTCATAACTCGTTTATCATATCTATAACATCTTTTAGCTTTATTGTTGAGTTATTATAATTTGCATCTGGTACCTCTAAAAAATCAATAGGAATCCGAGCTTTTTGTAATAGATATATAATTTCGACATCAAAGCCGAAGCGATTGATAATAGAAATTTTTCTAATTTCTTTTAATATCGGAGCTTTAAATCCTTTTAAGCCGCACTGTGTATCTGAAAATTCAATACCCAAAATAAGTCTTTCACAAAAAGCAAATCCCCAATGAGTAATTTTTCTTCAACAACTAGCGTGCATAATTCTTCTTTCTCCCACGATGGCTGTGGTTTCTTTATTGAATTTGCTAATCATTGAATCCATAGCCGCTATTCCATATGGTAAATCTGCGTCAGTAAATAAAATATAGTTTCCTTTTGCTATTTGACAACCTGCTTTGATGCTAAATCCCTTACCCATATTTCGTTTGTTTGTTAAAACAACAATATCTTTTTGATACTTTTCTAAAATTTCTTGGGTTTTATCACGAGAGCCATCATTGACAACTATAATTTCATATTGCTCTTGGTCGGAATAATGCTGGATGAGTTGCTGAATACTGCTTTCTATAATTTGCTCTGCTTGATAAGCAGGAATAATGATGGAAATCTTTTCCATTTTTAGCTTTTATAATTTTAAGAGCTTTATTTTTCTTAAAATATATTAACAAAAAATTTTAAATTAAACAAGACTCAAGATGGAGGATATGTTTAAAAGTTTGTTTTTTAGAGTAAAGATTTAATAATGATTATTAATTTTCGTATCAGAGTATTAGTAAAAACATCTGTCTTGTAGCTGTTTTTATATTTTATTATTTTCTAACTGCGGAGGGCACAGGATTCGAACCTGCAAGGGCTTTCGCCCATCGCTTTTCGAGAGCGACGCAATACCATTCTGCCAACCCTCCATTATTAGCTGCTATTTAGAATCTAAAACCGAAAAGTAGTCAGCATTTAATTAAAAATTTCTCTAAAGTAAGCCTCATATTTTTAGATCATTTTGTTCTTCTGGGTTAATTAAGACTTCAGTTTTGCACATTCATTGGCTTTAATCATTCCATTAATATTTTCTTTAAACAAAGTGCCCTCGGGAGGAGTCGAACCCCCAACCTTGTGGTCCGAAGCCACACGCTCTATCCAATTGCGCTACGAGGGCATAATAATCTTAAAAATCAAAACCAGACAGATTTTTTAATATTTATTTTTAATATTTGATTTATTTTTCCTTTACGCTAACTCCCTTTTAACCTATATACTATTTTTGAGTTGTTTTCCGTGATATTGTTTGTGAATGGCTTTCAATTCTTTATTGGTGATGTGAGTATAAATTTGAGTTGTGGTGATTGAAGAATGGCCAAGCAAACTTTGAACTGAGCGTAAATCAGCGCCATTTTGTAATAAATCAGTGGCAAAGCAATGGCGCAAGGTGTGAGGCACAACTTTTTTAGGAATGCCAGCCTTAGTACTATAATATTTAATTAGTCTTTCCACTGAACGAGTAGTTAAACGATGATATTTCAATGATTTGGAATTTTTCGGCAAACTAACGAATAAAGCTTCTTCTATATCCTTTCTTTGATCAAGCCACATTTTTAAATATTTTTTTGCTCGGCCAGAAAGAAAAACAATTCTTATTTTATTGCCTTTACCCCTTACGGGAAACTCGCCAGTAGTAATGTTAATGGAATCTCTATTTAAATTACATAACTCAGAAACACGCAGGCCCGTTGAAAAAAGCGTCTCCAAAATGGCTTTATCGCGCACACCTTTTAAAGTATTAATATCTGGAGCATCTAAGAGTCTCTCCAATTCTTTTTCGTCAAGAATATTAATATCTCTCTCGGGTGATTTGGGCAAATCTAATTTATCGGGCGACAAAATATCAATATCGCGCCTCACTAAATATTTAAAAAAATTTCTTAGAGCAATAATGTAGTAAGCTTGAGTATTTTTAGCACGTGTTTTTTGCTCGCCAATCGGTTCTCTATTAAGGAACAAACGATACTGCCTAATTACTTCTCAAGTAACATCTTGGGGCATTAAGTTCTCCATTTTTTTATTTTGATTTTGAGCTAATCAATTAAGAAAATGAAGAATGTAGCGCTCGTAATTGTTGCGAGTTTTAATGCTTCTATTTTTTTCTATTTCTAAAAAATTAAGGTAGTCTTTTAATAAATGAAAAAGAGACATAGAAATAATTTAACGTCGCAAAATATTATAACAAATTATTTTAAAAATAGCAACACAAATTCAACTAAATGTTGGCAGAATGCAGATTCGCGCAGATACTGCTAAATAAGAAACAATAATGATAATTTTCTAGTATAAATACTGAGTTTTTAATGGCTCATTAGTGAGCCATTAAATGAGCCATTAAAAATCCTTTATTAATGAGGTTATTTGATCTAAAAAGATTATTTATAACCCTCATAATAAAAATATCCTTATTAATACTAAAGAATCAATGGCTCATTAGTGAGCCATTAAATGAGCCATTAAAAATATAGCTTCTATCAGG
>CAZYWI010000045.1:0-4693 GCA_964651585.1 uncultured Candidatus Saccharibacteria bacterium
GCTGATTTGTACTGCCATTGTTTGCTTGCCAAGAATTTACATCAACTTTTGTTTGGTCTGCGTCAATCGGCGCAAGAGAAATATTTACTTCGATTCTCATTTCACCTCTTTCCATATCAGCATCAGAAATATTCAAATATCGCAATAATATTTGCAAGCTTTCAGCGAAAAGCCGAGCTTCTAATGCCGAATGAATCACTGGCTCAGTAATTAATTCAATTAGCGGCACCCCAGCACGATTATAATCAACAAGAGTCGCATTCGCCATATTGGTGTGAAGCAATTTACCAGCATCTTCTTCTAAATGAATACTGGATAGTTTCACCGTGGGTATTTCCTCGGTTTCAGATAAAAATATTGGTAAAGCACCCCCCAAACAAAACGGATAATAATTCTGAGTAATTTGATAGCCCTTTGGCAAATCTGGATAAAAATAATTCTTTCTGTCAAACATCGCTCTCTCAGGAATAGTACAATTCAAACTTAAGCCCAACTTCAAAATTTGTTTAATTGCTTCTCGATTAGCTACTGGCAACATTCCTGGATGCCCTAAGCAAATAGGACAAACATTTTTATTGGGTACTGACTCATTGGGATTATTGCGACAAGAACAAAACATTTTTGTTCTTGTTTTTGGCTCAATATGCACTTCTAAACCAATAGTAGGTCAATATTTTTCAGCTTTAGCGCTTATGTCCATTTTGATAATTTAAATATTTGGGTAATTTCTTATTAACAATGCTTATAATATCACTTGAAACTTTTTCCTTTGATTGAGCAGCATCTACAATATGCCAATGGCTTTTATCCTGTTCAGCTAAATATAAAAAACCCTCTCTCACCTTTCGATGAAAATCAATTTTCTCCTTTTCAAAACGAGTTAATCTTTTATTTCTACTTGCCTGTCTTTGCCTTCAAGTTTTTGCATAAACTTCTGGTGCAATATCCAAAAAAATTACGAGATCCGGCTTCACTTTAAATGTTGCTTCGTTAATCAAATATTGTAAAAATTTTAAAGAAATGCCCCGACCAAATCCTTGATAAGCAATTGTTGATGGCCAACCTCTATCAGAAACGATTACTTTATTATTTTGCAAATTAGGGATAATAACTTTACTATAATGCTCACTTCTATCAGCACTAAATAAAAAAGCTTCAGCTTTGAAGTCGGGTTTTTCCCGAGAAAATAAAAGCAAACGACGTATTTTTTTGCCTAAAAGTGTGCCTCCAGGTTCTTTTGTCTTAATTGCTGAAATTTGAAGTCGCTGAAAATATTTCAGCAGCAAATTGGCCTGAGTAGTTTTTCCTGCAAATTCACCCCCTTCTAAAATAATAAAAAATCCTTTTCTTTTTGACATAAATAGCTATTTTAAATACTAAACTCAAAGTTCTTCTCCGAAGATAGTTATTTTATCAAAAAAATCTTAAACACCTCCAATCAAATCTTCAAACCATTTATAATAACGTCATTGTTTAATTTCTGTCCCAAATAAATGACTATAAAATTTGAAATTCTATTTACTCTATCTCTACTCCTAAACTGCGGGCTGTTCCTTCTACAATTTTTTTAGCTGCTTCTAAATTATCAGTGTTTAAATCTGGCAATTTCCTTTTTGCAATAGCCTCAACTTGAGCTTTGGTAATCTTACCTACTTTTGTTACCAAAGGATTGGGAGAGCCTTTTTCTGCGCCCGCTTCTTTTAAAATTAATTTTGCTACTGGAGGCTCTTTAAATACTAAACTAAAACTCCTATCTTCATAAATGGTAATTTCTACGGGTATAACATCACCTTTTTTATTTTTTGTTGCCTCATTAAATTGATTACAAAATTCTTGAATATTCACTCCGTGTTGACCCAAGGCCGGGCCAACTGGCGGCGCTGGTGTTGCTTCTCCAGCAGGAATTTCCAGTTTTAATTGAGTTTTAATTGGTTTTTGTGCCATAATAATAATTTAATTACTTTATTAAAAAGTTAATTTAATTTAGTGACTTGCAAAAAATCTACATCCACTGGGGTTTCTCTTCCAAAAACACCTACTAAAACTTTAATTCGTCCTTTATCGGCATCAACTTCTTGCACTTTTCCTTCGAAATCAGTAAAGGGGCCGTCAATAATTCTTACTCGATCGCCAGGTTTCACATTAATTTTATAGCGCGCTGTTTCCCCTTGAATTCTATTAAAAATAATCTCCATTTCCTTTGCATCCACTGGCAAAGGAGTAGAACCAGCTCCAATAAAACCAGTGACATGTGGTGTATTCCTTACAATATATCAAGAATTATCATCTACAATCATATCAACAAAAACATAGCCAGGAAAAATTTTTTCCTCAACTGTAGTCCTCTTGCCATTCTTGATTTTTATTTTCTTTTCTATTGGTACCAAGACATTAAAAACTTTGTCTCCCAAATCAAAAGCTTCAATTCTAGATTTTAAATTTCTCGCTACAGCTTCTTCATATCCAGAGGCTGTGTGCAAAACATACCAATTTCTTCCCAAACTTAATTCTTGCCGAGCCATAAATTCAAATTTAGTTTATTAAACCTTCTAATCTAGGAACAAGGAAAATTGAACTATCACGCTGAAACAATACCAAAAGAATTGAAAAAACAAAAACCTTAACAGACTCTGTAAGTTATATCCTTTTCAATTTAATATTATTTTATAATTAATGGATAGATAATCTTACCTAAGAGATAATCTATTAAACTCAGAATAAAACCAAAAAAAATTGCTAAAGTAATTACTGACAAAGTAAGCTCTTTTGTTTCTTTGGCTGTCGGCCAATGCACTTTTTTTAACTCTGAAACTGAATCTTTAAAAAATTTACTAAGCTTCTTAAACATAATTTATTATTTATTGAAATGTTATTCTTAATTAATTGTTATTTAATATTTAGGCTATTCTAAATATAGCACATTTTGCAAAAAAACGCAAGATAATTTATTTAAACTAAATTTACTCAAAATGATGCCAAAAATTTAAACCTCAGTCTGATTAAACAACAAAGTACCTAAAATCACCATCATTAAAGCAAAAAGTAAAAGCAAACCAGCATCTAATCAAGCAGAGAATTGACCAAAGCCAAGCAAGCTTTGTCTTAAACCATCAATTCCATAAGTCAAAGGATCAATATATGCTAATGGCCTTAACCATTTAGGAAAATTCGCTATTGGAAAAAAGGCTCCCGATAAAAGAAAGATTGGCATTACAATAAACTGCATAATTAAAGAAAAGCCTTGGGTATCTTCCATACAAGAAGCAATAGCTACCCCAAAACCAATAAACCCCGCTCCAATTAAAATCATAAAAATGATCGCCATTAATATTCCTCAAGGATTTAACAGTTTAAATCCTAAAAAGAGTGAAACAAATAAAATTAAAATCCCTTGAATCATCGCAGTAGCCAATCCTCCGACAATTCTGCCTAAAACAATAACTGTTCTGCCAACCGGAGCCACCATTATTTCTTTCAAAAAACCGAATTCTTTATCCCACAAAATAGAAAGACCAGCGAACATTGAATTAAAAAGAATAGTCATTCCAACCATTGCTGGCACTAAAAAATCAAGATAATTTACTCCCTGCGGGATGCCTGGAATATTAAAACCGTTCCGAAACCCTGAACCCATTACCAATAAAAAGAAAAATGGCATAGCTAAAGAACCAATCACTCTACTTTTAGAGCGTCAAAATCTTTTCATTTCGCGCAGCCACATTACATAGATTACTTGAAAATTTTTTGATCATTTTTTTGAAACTTGATTTGCTTTCATATTTTTATATGTCATTAATTTATTTTAATCACAAATAATCTGACAAATTTATTTTCTTATTCTTCTACCGCGCAAAGCCCTAACTTTTTCTGATTGACCTTCTTCTTTTTCCCTTATTGTTTTACCAGTAAAATGAACAAATACATCTTCTAAGCTTGGCTTTCGTAAACTAATCGATTTGATCTCAAAACCAGCTTCCTTTTGATCAATTTTTATCAATAAAGGAATTTTCTTTTCTCCTTCCTCGCAATTAATATCAATTACACCATTATGTTGAGTAATTTTTTTTGTCCAAGGTAATTTTTGAAAAACCGGTAAAGCTACTTCTGGCGGTACGGCCTCAATGGAAATTACATCTCCTCCTAAAATGCTTTTCAAATTCTGTGGCGTATCTAAAGCCACAATTTTTCCAAAATCAATAATTGCTATCCTTTGACACAAAAAATCCGCTTCCTCTAAATAGTGAGTAGTCAATACAATAGTGGTTTTTTCTTTTTTATTAAGATTCATAACATATTCCCAAATATGTCTTCGCGTTTGAGTATCTAATCCTAAAGTTGGCTCATCTAAAAATAATACTTTGGGATAATGCATTAAACCACGAGCGATTTCTAACCGCCTTTGCATTCCCCCAGAATAATCTTTAACTAAAACATCAGCTTTGTCAGTTAGCTCAACTAAATCTAAAACTTCCTGAATTCTTTGTTTTCTTGTCGCGGCATCTAATCCATATAAACGACCGTGAAAATCTAAATTTTCTCTACCAGTTAAACGATTATCTAAAGCAGGCTCTTGGAAAACAATACCAATCGAATTTCTTACTTCATCTCGCTGTTTTAAAATATCATAATTCCATACTTTCGCCTCACCTTTTGTTGGCTTAAGCAAAGTAGTTAACATTTTCATAGTTGTTGT
>CAZYWI010000046.1:0-4288 GCA_964651585.1 uncultured Candidatus Saccharibacteria bacterium
TTAACGCTTCTTATTACTTTATGGTATACTACCATAATGTTGCGTTAAATTCTTAAATCTAAGTTAGTCTTAGAAAATGATTTTAAATAAAAGCATTTAACGTATAAAGATAAATAATAAATAAATTTATCTAGAGAAGACAATGGAAAACAATAAACAGGCAATTAAAATAAAAAGGGCGACCAGCAAAGATATTAACCGATTTTGGAATTTCTTTGAAAAGAGTGTTAAAAAGCAATTCCCAGAATATCCAACAAGGGTAAGGAAGTTTTTTCTTAAAAAGCAATATACAAAAAGTCATTTAAAACAATGTTTAAGAGAGAAAACGATAACCCTTCTCATTGTATTGGATAATAACGAAGTTGTTGGTTATCTAATAGCAGGCCTTCCTTATGGCGGTATTGTTTCTATTATATGGCTTGCTGTAAAAGATTCATTGCAAAGAAAAGGTATTGGTAGTGCTTTATTAAAGGAATACGAAACTATTGCCAAAAAGAAAGGAATTCACAAAATTACTCTTTTAGTAACAAATAAAGAAAACCTTAAATTCTATAAAAAAAACGGCTATAAAATAATAGGTTATGTCCCTAAAAATTATTTTGGATTGAACGATTGGTGGTTATATAAAGAAATTCAGAAACCAAAAATTGATAAATGTATTTCTAATTAAAATTAATTAAAGACAACGAGGAAAATCTTACTCTTAAAAGAGCACGTGGAATTATGAAGAAAACATTAATAATGCCTAATAACGTTAACGTTATTAATAACATTAAAAGGGAAAAAGAAATTGTTGAGATGACGAAGAAAAACATCATTTTTTTAAAGAAAATGACATAATATTTACTTTGCCTGAAAAATCTCTAAAGCATGAATACGACTACTCAAAGTACAAGTTATATAAAAATAATCTAAAAAATAGCTGGAATATTAAAGAACGTAATTTTACAGAAAGGCTATTAACTTTTTTTAATAAATCTCCAAAAAATAAATTTATAGTTGAAATCACAAATTATGGACCTCTCGGATTTTATAATTCATGGAAAAATATTATTACAATCAATATGAACAATCCTCATCCAATAAGCACAATAAAACATGAAATGGTCCATATCATGATTGAACCATTTATTAAGAAATATAATATTAATCAAAAGCAAAAAGAGGCCACTGTTGATTCACTCTTAACAATTATTCAAAAATAAAAAGTTCATTACTGGGCAATTTAGAAATAGTGAGCAAGGGGGTAAAATTTATACATTTGCGCATTCTTTCAAGCTTGGGTGCTAATTTCGCCTCTCGATTATCGTTCTAACGTTGCCCAAAATTCTGAGTCACTAAAAAACAGTATTTAAAAACCCTGTTTTTTTATTTTGGAGTTAAAGAAAAATTGTGGTAAAATAATTACAAATTTCAACAATGTTTTACAAATAAAATAAATTATTGCGAACAAAGAAAATACAATGCAAAAATCAAAAAACTCGATAAACCCAAAAGTGAAGAATTTAAATAATAATATTACACGTCTGAGAATTTTAGATATTTTTTGATTTTCAATCTATTATACACATTTTGTTAAAAATAAAAATTTTATGGAAAAACAATATCTTCTTTCTGAATATATTCGTCCCGAAGAATTCAAATCTATTAAAAAATTTTCTCAAAACAAAGAGACGCCATTTCTTTTAATCAACCTTAATAAGATAGAAGAAAAATATGATGAATTACGACACTATATGCCTTTCGCGAAAATATATTATGCAATTAAGGCTAATCCCAATAATGAAGTTTTAAAAGTTCTTAATACTAAAGGAGCTTGTTTTGATATTGCTTCAATTTATGAATTAGATAAAATTTTAGCCTTGGGTGTTTCGCCGGAAAGAATTAGTTATGGCAATACTATTAAAAAAGAAAAAGACATTGCTTATGCCTATAAAAAAGGTGTTCGGTTGTTTGCTACTGATTCAGAAAGTGATTTAAATAAAATTTGCCGTCAAGCGCCTGGCTCAAAAGTTTTCTTTCGTCTATTAGCCGATGGTAGTGGTGCTGATTGGCCTCTTTCGCGTAAATTTGGAGCCCATCCTGATATGATCTTTCGCTTAGCGCTTAAATGCAAAAAAATGAATTTAATTCCCTATGGTCTTTCCTTTCATGTCGGTTCTCAGCAAAGAGACATTGGCCAATGGGATGATGCTATTGCTCGATGTCGCTATTTATTTACCTCTTTAGAAGATGCAAATATATCTTTAAAAATGATAAACTTAGGGGGAGGTTTACCGGCTAAATATCTTAGGCCAACACCAAGTATAGAAACTTATACCAAAGAGATTACGAGATTTCTAAGAGAAGATTTTGGAGAAAATTTACCTGAAATTTTAATAGAGCCAGGACGGTCTATTGTGGGCGAAGCAGGAGTAATTGTTTCTGAGATTATAATGATTTCCCAAAAATCAATTTCTGATCATTATAGCTGGGTTTATTTAGATATTGGAAAGTTTGGAGGCCTTATTGAAACAATGGATGAAGCAATTAAATATCCAATTTTTACTGATGGATCGCAGAAAAAGTCAGAAGAATTAACTGAAGTAATTTTAGCCGGGCCCACTTGTGACAGTATGGATATTTTATATGAAAAATTCCATTATCGCTTAGATAAAAATATAAAAGAAAGAGATAGAGTTTATATCTTTACTACTGGCGCTTACACTGCTAGTTATAGCTCAATTGAATTCAATGGTATTCCACCTCTTCGTGTATATACTACCCGTTTTTAAAATTAATAGTCTCTTTTTCTAATACTTTTTCTCCTGTAAATTGTTCTTTTTTTGTATTCTCTATGTGCTTTTCTCCAATCATTATTAAATTCTCTTTCTATTTAAATTAAAACAGTTTCCTCAATAAATTATATTATTAGCAAATTGTCTTATATTTTAAGGCACTACTAAAAAACGTTCTAAATTTGTTTTAGATACAGACATTTTGCACTCATAATAATCTAAGAGCTTGGTTAGGTGTTTTACCGTTTAGACTACAGTGTTTGGTATTGTTATATTCAATATTCCAGAGTCTTAACTTGTATTTTAGTTCTTGAAACGATTTAAATTCTGTTTGTTCGTAAAACTTTTCCTGGTCTTCTCGATGCGATCTTTCAACAAAACTGTTCTGTTGAGGTTTGCCAGGATCTATAAGATAATGGATAATATTGTTTTCCTGACATATTTTATCAAAAGCATGAGTTCTGGGGAAGGGTAAATTACTTTTGTAGTAGCCTGTGTATCTATTGGTAAAACAAGTACCGTTATCTGTTTTTACTGATTGTATCTTAAAGTCAGCTACCTTTATCAGTTCTTTAAGAAAGTTAATAGCACTGAAAGTAGATTCATCTTCGTATACCTCAAGATATCTCCACCTCGTAGCGCAATCTATAGCTGTAAATTGATAATATCTTCGTCCTTTTATCTTGTCTGGAACATATTAACATCTATTTCTACTAATTCACCCTTCTTAAGAGGTGTTCTAACATAGTGGTATTTAATCTTTCTAGTTCGGTACTTTCTGGTTAATCCCTCTTTTCTAATTATCTTCTGGATGGTCTGGAAATGAATATTAATACCTTCTTCTGCCAAATCCCATTGTAATTTTAAAGCACACCTTGACCTTTCCCTTCTCAACTCAATTATTCTTTCTTTAACCCGGATAGGTGTTTCTCGGGGATGGGTCTTGGGACGAGTAGATCTATTCTCAAGACCTTCTAGACCATACTTTCTGTAGTTAGCTAACCAGTATTTTAGAGCTCTTTCTGAAAAGAGACAGATCTTAGCCATACCTTTGATAGTTATCTCGCCTTCCAGAATTGGTTTAATCCAACGATATTTTTCTTCTTTTGTTGAATTGGGCATAGTTTTCATATGCCCTTAGATTACCAGAAAAGTGCAAAAAGTATGTATACATTACCAATTAATATTGACTTTAAGAAAAATTTTTATTATAGTAATCGGTTATTTTGAATTATAATGAAAGGAACAAAAATTCTAAAATACCTTTCTCCATATGTTTGGCCACTTATTTTAATGGCCGTTTTTATATATTGTCAAGCCTCAGCAACCCTTGCTTTACCGGATTATATGGCAAAAATTATTAACCAAGGAATACTTGGCAAGAATACTGAAGTGATTTTACATAATGGTTTAATTATGCTCCTGATTGCTATTGGCGGAGGACTAGCTACAGTATGTGTAAATTATTTGTCTTCGAGGATTGGGGCGGGATTTGCGAAGAATTTAAGAGA
>CAZYWI010000047.1:0-4254 GCA_964651585.1 uncultured Candidatus Saccharibacteria bacterium
AGGACACCAGATTTTCAATCTGGCAATATGGGTTCGATTCCCATAGGCGCTACTACTATGAGAAATCTAAATTTAGTTGACCTTGTTTTAAATAAACGTCATGAACAAAATGAATAAATTTGAAAAAAGAAATAATGAGCAAAATACTCCAGAATCTCGAAAATTAAAACGATGAGCCAAAGAAATAACCAAAAAATATAATTTGGAGCATCCCTTTGATGACGAAAAATTGATCGTCGCTTTAGGTCAATTGTTATTTAAAATTAAAGACCATATCGATTCTTATGATACTATTATCAGTGATGAGGCGTCGGGAAGATTGCCCTCTTTATTAATTAAAAAGGTTATTGATAAAAAAAGACATCAAGAAGGAAAGACTTCTATTCCTTTACATTTTATTGCTGGCGGTCACCAAGTAGATTATCGTGAAAAATCAATATCTGAATTTTTAGAGAAAAACAAAAATAACTTTGGCAAAATTTTAATTGTGACTGATCTCATAGCTACTGGCTTTTCTATGAGACAATTAGCAACAATTTTTAAATCTTGCGGCGTTAATGATTTTGAAATAGCCACCGTTTCTTTAGCTAATGATCCTGAAGAGCAAACGTTACCATTGTCAGAAAACTTAACTTTTTTTCAGAAAAATAATATTCCTCTAATTTATGGAGATGTCGGTAAAACTGGGCATTACTCTTTTTATAGAAAAAATAGCCAAACTGGCGTAGAAAAAGATATTTTGCAAAGAGAAGCTTTTCCATCAAAAAGCAATACAGTCTCACAGAACACCATTAACAAAATCAGAGGCTCAATAGATATTTTGGCCGAGGAATTTTATCAATTAATTTTTGGAACAAATAAAAAATAATTTCCTATGAAAATTTTAGCGATTGAAACGTCGTGCGATGACACTTCTATAGCTATTGTAGATTGTCAAGGTGATTTAAATAATTTACAGTTTACAGTTTTATCAAATGTTATTTCCAGTCAGATAAAAATTCACCAAAAATTTGGCGGTGTTGTTCCTAATTTGGCTTCCCGAGAGCATGCGAAAAATATTTTGCCAGTTTTAGAATCAGCACGTCGCCAAGCAAAAATGTCTTATCAACAAATTGCTCGAGAGATTGATTTAATTGCCGTCACTATTGGGCCAGGATTAATACCGTCGCTTTTAATTGGCGTCAATTTTGCCAGAAGTTTATCTTATTTTCTCAATAAACCAATGGTTGAAGTCAACCATTTAGCCGGCCATCTTTATTCCTGTTGGCTAAGCGCCAGCCAGAAAAATTATCATTTTAAGGTTGAATTCCCTCTAGTAACTTTATTAGTTTCTGGCGGCCATACTCAGCTTTATTATTTAAAAAATATCACTGACATTCAATTAATGGGTGAAACTCGCGATGATGCCAGCGGAGAATGTTTTGATAAAATTGCCAAAATTTTAAACCTTGGCTATCCTGGAGGCCCAGAAATCGCAAAGCAAGCTTCACAATTCAAATCCTCAATGTTAAATTCCAAATTTCAAGTTAGATTGCCAAGGCCGATGATAAATTCTAATGATTATGATTTTAGCTTTGCTGGGCTTAAAACTGCAGTTCTCTATTTAGTCGAAAAACTAAAAAAACAAAAATTATATAACGCCTCAATAAAAAAATATATATGTTTTGACGCCCAAGAAGCTGTTTGTGAGGTGCTGACTTACAAAACAATTAAATTAGCTAAAGATGTGAAAGCTAAGACAATTCTGATTTCTGGAGGTGTCAGCGCTAATCAAAGGCTTAGACAAATGCTAAAAGAAAAAACAGAACAAAAATTGCCTCAAGCTGCATTTTATGCTCCAGAAATGAATTTTTGTACTGACAACGCAGCAATGATTGCTTCAGCTGGTTATATTAATTTTTTAGAAGGAAAGACAACAAATTGAAAAAAGGTTGACGCTAAACCCAATTTAAGAATTCATGACTAAATTATTATAATGATAAGTTTTGAAGATTTTCAAAAAATAACAATTCAGGTAGGCAAAATTTTAGAGGCTCAAAAGATTGAACAGAGCGAAAAGCTTTTATTATTAAAAGTCAGCTTCGGCGATAATGATATGAGACAAGTTGTCTCTGGCATTGCAAAATATTATAAACCAACGGACATTGTAAACAAAAAATTTATTTTTGTTACTAATTTAGAGCCTCGAGAAATTTTTGGCTATCAAAGTCAGGCAATGATTTTGGCGGCAAGTAATACAGAGAGTACAGATATTAGCTTGCTGATACCAGATAAAGATTTTCCTGAGGGCAGTTTAATTAAATAAAAATTTATATTATTTTTAGTGATTTCTGCCATGGCGAGAGAGTGTAATCGATGCGGCAATCCCATATTAATATAGTTATCTATTTTCGGTTTCTGTAATTAGTTATGATCGGGTGGAGAATGTCTCCACCCGATTATTATAAACGTTAAACCATAGCGAAGCCATTCTCCACTATGGTTTAACTAAGGACTTCTAAAAAACCATTTAAAACAATTCTTCCTGATTTTTATTAGATTATATTTCTGTTATATTATTATCAACTAATCTTGCATTTTAGTGCATCTCTTATTTTAATTTTTGGTTTTTATTGCTAATTGTTGTGCTTTATTTTGTATCTATTTTTCTTTCTCAACCCGCGGGATGATATTTATAAGTAATTTCTTTTGACCTAATTTGTTCTTTTATTTTTTGCTTTATTATTTTTCTAAATTCGCTCTCAATATTAATAAAAAAGTTTATAATATTATTTGCCTCGTCTTTATTTAGCTTAGGATATTCTTTTGCCGCTGGCTTTTTTGGTTCTAATTTATTTTGATCAAAAATTTGATTTTTTAATTTTTCTGTAAACAATTTATTAAAAGACCGATATAATATTGAATCATAAACTAAAGCATCAAGAATTTCTTCATCAGTATTCCTGTTAGTTTTAATTTGAGCTGACGCTTTTTCTTTTGACTTGACAAATTGTTTAATAAATGTTTTGTTAATATATTCTTTTAGGTTCTCATCTTCTAATATCTTTGAAATGTTTTGAACGATTTCTTTTTGCGATAAAGAACTACCGTTTTTAATTTCCTCAAAATTTTGTCAAAACAAATTCCTTAAAATTTTTATATAAGGATTGAGTATGGATTCCATCACTATAGCTTTAGTTTCTTTATCGCCTGACTCATTATAGTTTTCTAATTTCATAATACTTTTATAATTATTTAAATAATATCACAAATTCCGCCTTGATTCAATAGCTCACCCTATTTATATAATTATAACATATTTTATGCTGTTTGTCAATAGCTTAAAGGGACGAATTTAACTTATAAGATTGTGCTTTAAGAACGCTTAGCAATAAGCTATGACTCACAGTCTTTGATCTATGTCGCAAAATATTGCGAAACATGTTTATCAATATTTTGCGACGTATCATTGAAATGTTTAGCGCTAAACACTTTGACACACTTTGGGACTCTCTAGATCCTGAAATGTTTAGCGCTAAACACTTTGACACAATTTTGAGCTATCTGGCACCCTGAAATGTTTAGCGCTAAACACTTTGACACACTTTAAGACTGTCTAGGCCCTTGAAATGTTTAGCGCTAAACACTTTGACACAATTTTTGGCTATCTGGATCCCTAAAATGTTTAGCGCTAAACACTTTGATACAATTTGGGGCTGTCTAACCCCCTGAAATGTTTAGCGCTAAACACTTTGGCACAATTCGGGGCTATCTGACACCCTGAAATGTTTAGCGCTAAACATTTCAAGCCCCTCTTTTTAAGTTAAGCAACTTGGGCTCTGCTCTTATTATTTCTAAACCAATGGTTGTTGTTACACTGAGCATCAAATAGGAGAATTATTTAAAACATTAAGAAATGCTCTTGACAAAGTAGTTATTATGTTATGTAATTACGTCTCGTTAATTGGCCCACAAAATAAACTAAGCACTGATAAAATTTATGTTATTCCACTAGTCTTGACAAGTAGCGATATTTATTTTATAGTTATTTTTAGTAATTGGGACACAATAAAATAAAATAAAAAAATTCTTTAAAATACTTGATTTAATTTTTTGATTGTGATATATTAATTAATATTAAGTGGTGGCTTTAGTTCAGCGGTAGAACGCCTGTCTGTGGCACAGGAAGTCGTGGGTTCAAATCCCACAAGCCACCCATTGAGAAAACCAACTGCTTGGTTTTCGTTGGGACTTTGAAAGGCGCAGCGATGTTTT
>CAZYWI010000048.1:0-3964 GCA_964651585.1 uncultured Candidatus Saccharibacteria bacterium
CAAGATGCTTTTAATGGCATTGATTTATTTATAAAATATAATGATTTAGATAGTGCTTTAATGATCGCCCAATCCCTTGAAAAACAAATGCCTTATCAACCTATGGTTTATTTAAAATTAGCGGCTATTTATCAAAAACAAAATAAGAAAGATGCGGCTCTCAAAGCTGCATTTCATGCCCAGGATATTTACAATGCTTATTTTTCAAAAAATCCCGATCCTCATTTATACCAGCTAATTCAAAATACGATTGATTCGCTCTTAAATAAATAAAAATTTCAATATAACAAAAATAATAAAAATAATAAAATATAAATATACAAAGCTATGAAACCAGCATATAAACTCAGGGGATTTTTTTTACTACTTTTAGATATTGGGGTTCTCTATCTCATCTTGTATTTTGTTATTCTTTTAAGATTTCAAAAAAATTTTACTCCCTTTATTTGAAAACAACATTTACTTGCTTTTACTCCAGTTTTTTTTATTTGAATTATTAATTTTTATATTGGTAGATTATATGAAAATAGACAGTTTTCTAATACTCTTAAATTTCTTTCTGCTTTTGGCAAAATTCAATTAATTAATTTATTCTGGGGCATAGTCTTTTTTTATCTTTTTCCTCATATATTAACACCGAAAACAAACTTACTTCTCGTTTGGATTATCGCGTCGTTTATTATTTTTCTCACTCATTTATGATATAATAAACTGGCCAGCAATAAAGTTGCCACCAATATCGTTATTATTGGAGAAAATAGCAACGAGGTTCAAGAATTAATTAATTATCTAAAGAATAATCCTTCTCTCGGTTACAAAATGGTCAAATTAATTGATAATGATGCGCTTTTTAGCCAGGGAGATTTTCAGAACTATTTAAAAAGTAATGACATTAAAATTATTGTGGTTTGTAAAGTTTTAGGTAACACACAAATCCAAAAGGCAATTTATAATGCCTTATCCAGCGACGTTATTATTGAAGATTTTGTAGATTTTTATGAGGATATTTTTCAAAAAACTCCCTTGTCTTTAGTAGAAGATCCAGAATTCTTGGCCCATCTTGATCAAAAGTCATTACAGCTTTGATCGCCCCTTAAACGAATAATGGACGTCATTTTGTCAATTCTTATAATTAGTTTCACCTCTGTAATTTGGCCTTTCATTATTGGTTTTATTCTTTTGGTTTCACCGGGCCCAATTTTCTATATTGGAGAACGTCGAGGCAAAAATAACAAATCTTTTAAACTGATTAAATTTAGAACAATGATTCCGAATGCTAATAACCTTGGGCCGTCTTGAACCTTGGAAAACGATCAAAGAATTATAAAAGGTGGACAATTTTTAAGAAAATTTTATTTAGACGAACTCCCGGAATTTTTAAACGTCCTCTGGGGTGATCTTTCAATAGTGGGCCCGCGGCCAGAAGAAATTAATCTTGTCAAGTTGTTCGAAAAAGAAATTCCTTTTTATAATATCCGCCATATTGTAAAGCCAGGCATCACTGGTTGAGCTCAAATCAATTATCCCAACACTGCTTCAATCGAAGGAGCCAAACAAAAACTTCAATATGATTTATATTATTTAAGACATTACTCAATTTGGCTTGATTTAGTAATTATTTTAAAAACACTTCATGTTCCCCTTGATATTCCTGCGGAAAGATAAGACTTCGATCATTATAAAACTTTAATCTCTGTTGTTTTTCTTTAATTTTTTTGCTATACTAAAATTATCAATCTTTAAACAAAACAATAAATTTTTATTATGAAAATTGCTATCAACGGCTTTGGAAGAATTGGCAGAGCATTTTTCCGCCAAGCAATAAAAGAACCAGACATTGAAATTGTGGCCATTAATGATTTGGCTGATTTTCAAAATCTTGTTTATCTTCTAAAACACGACACTGTTTATGGGCCTTTTGATCAACCGATTAAAGTTCAAACAAATCTCCAAGTATCTCAACAAATCAATGCCCGAGGAATACTCTCGGTCAATAATCAAGATATCTGATTTTTTCAGGAGAAAGACCCCTTAAATCTTCCCTGAAAAGCTCTCAATATTGATGCTGTTATAGAAGCCACTGGAGTTTTTGATGATTATGAAAAAGCAAAAAGCCACCTTCAAGCAGGGGCAAAAAAAGTCATAATTACAGCTCCAGCCAAAGGAGAAGAAGAGGGAATTAAAGGAAGAACAATTCTCTTAGGCATTAACGAGGAAGAAAATAAAAATTTTGAGATTATCTCTAATGGATCTTGTACTACCAATGCTATCAGTCCAGTTTTAGAAATTCTCAATGAAAAAATCGGTATTCAAAAAGCCATTTTAAATACTACTCATGCTTATACAGCCACCCAAGCCCTCGTCGATTCTCCCTGCTCCAAAGACTGGCTAAGAGGCAAAGCAGGGGCCCAAAATCTTGTGCCTTCAACTACAGGCGCAGCCCAAACAATTGCTAAAGTCATCAAAACTTTGGAAAATAAATTCGATGGCTTAGCAATTAGGGTACCAGTTATTTGCGGATCTTTAGCTGATATTACTTTTGTCAGCGCAAAACCAACTACTAAAGAAGAAATTAATGAACTTTTAACTCAAGCTTCTCAAGAAGAAAGATGAAAAAATATTCTCGCTGTTTCTCTCGAACCTTTAGCATCATCTGATATTATTAAAACTACTATCCCAGCAATTGTAGACGCTACTTTTACTAAAGTGGTTGATAACGATTTAGTGAAAATTTTGGTTTGATATGATAATGAATGAGCTTATGCGACTACTTTAATATATCAAATATTAAAAATTAAACAAGAATTAGCTGACAAAAACTAACTAATAGCTCCGCATTCTCATTCTACTCTGAAAATCACAGACTAAATACATTGTTGAAAAAATTTTGCTCTATTTGTTAATTAATTATGGATTTAAAAAATTGGTGCAGAATCCTATTTATTTTCACCTCGTCCTCAAATAAGAATCCCTTTTATAGATAGCCTAACATTTATATTAAATTTATTTATGAAAATCGACGGAAAAACTCTTGCCCAAGAAATTATCGCTGATTTAAAAAAGAAAAGAGAAAAATATCCTTATAAAATTAGGGTAAATATTATTAGCCTTTCAAGCGGCAAAGATAATTTATCATTTACAAAAATTAAGCAAAATGTTGCCAAAGAATTAGACATTGATTGCCGCATCTATCAAATCAGTCCGGAAATCAAAACTTCAGATTTACGCCAAAGAGTAAACATTCTTTGCCGCGCTCCTTATACTAAGGGTTTAATAGTTCAATTGCCTTTACCAAAATCAATTAACACGCAATATATTATTGATGCTATTTTACCAAGGCTCGATATTGATTGTTTAACTTCAAAAAATCTAGGCAAATTTTATACAAAAAAATATCTTATTCAACCTCCAGTAGTCAATGCCTTAGAATATGTAAAAAAGAAATACAAACTTGATTTTCAAAATAAAAACATTTTAGTCATTGGGCAGGGAATGCTGGTGGGTAAGCCAGTTAGTTTATGACTCACTAATCAGTGTCTTTCCTTCGTCTCTGCTAATAAAACAACCCAAGATTTAAACAATTATATCCGGCAAGCAGATATTATTATTAGCGGAGCAGGGGAGGCTGCTTTGATTAAATATGATGATGTTAAGCAAAATTCAATTATTTTTGATTTTGGTTGCTCGGAAATCAATGGCTCGCTCAACGGAGATTGTGAAAAAAACAATGATTTCGAAAATAAATGCCAAATATTTACGCCAGTACCAGGCGGAATGGGGCCAATAGTAGTGGCTTCGTTATTTCAAAATTTATTTACTCTTCTTGAAAACCGCCGCTAACACTAAAATACGGATTCACGTAAATTATCGTTATCATTTCACGATAGACGTGAAATGATAACGTCAATTTTGAGGTCTAAAAACCCTGATAGAAGCTATATTTTTAATGGCTCATTTAATGGCT
>CAZYWI010000049.1:0-3946 GCA_964651585.1 uncultured Candidatus Saccharibacteria bacterium
ATTTTTGTCAATTTTTTAAAGGAAATAAAAATAAACAATTATCTAATCCCCTAGTGACTACTACGCCATCTTTTAATTGATTGTGAAATTTTGTAGGAATAAAAATTCTGCCTTTATCATCAATTATATGTTTATATTCTCCAATGAACATAGTAAAAATCTTATAGGGTATTTATATGATTAATTAGTTTAAAAAACTAACAAAATATTTGTGAGTTATTTTAGCAAAGCTTTGAAATGGTTTCTGGTTTTCAAGTTTTCCACAAATTTTTTGGGTTTTCCCAATGTTTTCCACTTTATTCCATTCTTATACAAGTATACTCCACGACATCCCATTTGTCAATATCCCCCTACTTTCTTTTCCACATATTTTGCACAAGGAATCGGGTAAAATTTACTTAAGTTTTCGAGGCAAAAATTATTGCCTTTTCTTGAAACTTTTGCTATATTTATTATAAAGATTAATAAAAGGCGCGTATAGCTCAGTGGCAGAGCGTCCGCTTCACATGCGGAAGGCCGTTGGTTCGAATCCAACTATGCGCACTTAATCCAAAATACTAATAAAAAACCAGCCGTTTTTGACGACTGGTTTTTTTCGCTTCAAAATATCTAAATACTTATTTAAGCTCAACCGTAGCACCAACTTCTTCTAATTTCTTTTTAATTTCTTCGGCTTCTGATTTAGAAATATTTTCTTTTACTGGTTTAGGAACGGCATCGGTTAAGTCTTTTGCTTCTTTTAAGCCAAGCCCAGTAATATCTCTTAAAACTTTGATGACTTGAATTTTGGATTCTCCTGCACTTTGCAACACTACTGTATAGGTAGATTTTTCTTCTTCAGAAGCACCACCTGCCTGAGCGCCTGCCGTAACCATGGGTACGCTCGCTGAAACTCCAAATTTTTCTTCGAGGGCTCTTACTAAATCTGCTAGCTCTAAAACAGATAATGATTCTATTTTTGTAATAATATCTTTAATATTTTGAGATAATTCTTTTTCCTCCATAATTATAATTTTATTTATTAATTTGTCCTAATACGCTAACTAATTTTTGAATATTAGCATTAAGTGTAGAGACTAAGGATGCATATACAGACTCTGGCGAAGAAAAAGCAGCTAAATTCATTACTCTGGCCTTATCATTATATTCTTTATTAAGAATTGCGCCAAGAATTTCAAATCTATCTTTATTTTTTTTCTGAAAATTTGAAAGTAACCCTAAAGTCCCAAAAATATCATCCGAAGCAAAAACTATTCCAATTGATCCTTTAAAATTATCTTTTAGCGACACCCCTTGAATCCCTGCTTGTTGTAGCGATAAATCAGCCAAAGTTTTTTTAACCATTTTAAGATTACTTCCTTTAGCTTCTAGTTCTTTTCTTAAAGAAGCAATAGCAGCAACAGGAATTTTTGTATAACGAATAAAAATAATATAGGATGTCTCTGAAATCTTCTTCGCTAATTGGGCAATCATCTCTCCTTTTTGTGTTTTTGTTAACATATATATTTGCTCAAATATTTAATAAAAATCTGCTGACTCTCAACAGATTTTATGATTGTTTGTCGACCCCTCCTTAGGACTTATTTTTATGCCTAATCTCTGTGGGAGTAATAATTACTGTATATTAATAAGTATAGCAAATTTTTCATAAAAAATCAAGTGCTTGGTGCCAAATTTCATATTTTGAATTTTGAGTTTTATTTAAATATTAAGCGTTATGCACTAATTTTAGGGATTGAAAATTTTATAAATTAAAATGCCATCACAAATACCATTACATATTGCCTTGGGGTCACAACCGCAGCCCAATTCGATTCAAGCAATATTATTATCGTTCTCATTAATCTCTTGGATTTCTCCTATTTGATTTAAAACAGACAAGGGGCCCGTAATATAAGGATTAATTCTTCTGCCATCATCTATTAAAACCAAATCGCTGTCTTTTAGACCTGGATAATCCTCTGCTTGTAAAGATCTTGCAATATAATCAGCGACTTTCCATTTATAATCTAACTTTTGATAATAAAGCAGAGGTGAATCAACATAAACATATAATCGATGTAATTTTGTATCACGACATTGATAGGCGAATTCCACATTAACCTCTTTTCCGGGCTCGAGTGGCGTAGCTATACTCTTAGTATTACCAACTTGATCGTAATAAGCCAATGGCCGCGTATATACTGTATCTTCGCTGCCGGCTCAAAAACTAACATAAAAACTGCCTGTCTTACTTTGGGCCGACACCTTACCAACATTTTGAATAGAAACTTGACAAACAATTGTGCCATCCTTACCACTCGTTGTACAGCTATTTATTTTTGGTTTTAAATCTGATAAGTTTGTTGAATTGTTATAGAGAACTTTGGAATTTTCTTTACAATTCGCTTGACATTCAGCAAAGGAATAAAAAATTCCAAAAAATTCTCCTTGGCATTGTTTAGTGTTCATATTACAAGCATAATGAGGCACTTCTTTTTTGTTACATCGCATCGAGGGGCAAACTCTTATATCTTCGCACTCACTTCGCGTATAGCCCCTCATTGAGCTATCGTCTTCACAATAATATTGCTTTTTGCAATATTTATCGCAGTCCTGCTTTGTGTTATATAATCCTAAGCCTTCCCTAACTGGCAAGCAATATTCACCTTCGCTATTACAAGTATAACCTCTATAAAGCTTGGTTGAAGTTTCACTAGAAACTGCTTGTTGAGATTCATCTGCACCATATGAATATTTAAAATTAATCGATCAAGCTGGATCTTGAGGACCAAAAACCGAAGCTTGTGGATCTTGCTCAATACAATAAAGATGTTTTTTTGATACGCAACTATCAAAAAATATTGGCCCAAATTTTTGTATCATTCCGATGTCGTTATAATAATTAAACATCTCTCTTTCTTCGTCGGCAAAAGTACCCGCAGAAAATCTTTGCTGAGCTCAATTAGTTGAAGCAACAATACCTTGGCCACCAAAATATTGCATAGAATCTGAGGTTCAATCTTGACAAGTATAATTCAAATCTTTATAGGCAACTTCGCCAGTAGAAAAACTATTTCCTCAAAAGTTTATAGCAACGCCTGTTGCTTCGTTAAAATCTGGAAGCGCATTGCCATATTCGTCAACCGCTGCTTCTATCCATTTGCGAGGATTAGAGCCAGAGATACCAATGTTTAATAAATCAGCACCATTGGTTGCCAAAAGTTTTCCCTTAATATTCTTATATGGTTTATTAGAATTTGTTAGTCTTTGTCGCGCTTCTTGATTAGAAAAAGAAATGAAGGCTTTAAAAGTACCGCCTAATTTAGCCTCATCAGCATGTTTTTGACAAATAGCATCGGGGCCACCGTATTTAGCTAAATCTCCCGAATAAGTTTTAGAAGTAGCAAAAATTAAGTTATAATCTCTCTTTTGAACACTTGGAAAAACCTGAGTATTTGACTGCGTTTGGGTCTGCGACCCAGTAAAAGAATTTAATAAATTATTAAATAAGGGTGTGAAAGAAGGAAATTGCTGAGATAAATTATTACCTTGCTGATTTTGTATATTAAACCGAGGCACTTCTACAATTTCTTCGTCTAAAATTGTTACATAATCTAATTTAGCGTCTTTATCATTGCCGCAAATTAAACCAAAAATTGTAGGAGTATTAATGGTAACAAATTTTGTTCCCTGAGTTAAAAACGTACCGCTTCATTGAGAGTTAAACGGTGCACTTAAAGCATAACAATAAGAGGCATTTTCTGATACCCATGATAGCGCTAAAGGTGTATTGGCTGAAAATTTATTACTACTTGCCGTCAACTTAAGAGTTACTGCTTTAGAAACAGGCGTCAGAATTTTTTCTATCAAGCCTTGAGTTTCTTCATAAACACTAACATTACATTTAGCTTCCTTGGATTGATTGTTTTTATCAGTGACTCTGAGATTAACAGTATAGGTACCT
>CAZYWI010000050.1:0-3838 GCA_964651585.1 uncultured Candidatus Saccharibacteria bacterium
CGTTTATGTATTGCTGAAGATTGTCAAAGCTCATGACCTGCAGGAGGAGGGGGAGAACCAATACCATCTTCTGCTATAGTTTTAAGTACGGTAAAAGATAATACTTATCTTCAAGCAGCTGGATTTACTTTAAAACCTTTATGGGCTGTGCCAGGTCATAAAATTAATCCTAGTCTACCAGGACATAGTTATTATATCTATCAAAAAAATTAATTTATAGGATATGAATAATAATAAAAACAATAAATGGTATTTTTACTTAGCAATTATTAGTTGGCTCTTAGTAGGTATTTTATTTATAGGTTATTATGTTCTTGCTTGAAATCCTCCTACTGCTAATCCACCAGCTGCAAACTTACCAGCTCCTCTTAATGTTTCCTCAACCAGCCAAATTAAGGTTGGTCCCTTAACTATTACTCCAGCCGTTGATAATACCTCAGTATTTAGAGTTAATAATGCTTCTAATTATCCAGTTCTAAATATTGATAGTGCTAATAAAAGAATAGGTGTTGGTACAACTGCTCCTCAAAGTTTGCTTCATCTTGTAGGTACAGGTGGAGAATCTCAGGGCATTAAGCTCCAAAATGATACTTTTTCTAGTTTAATCTACAATGATCCCGCTTCTCAGTCTCTTACTCTATCAGGACCTAATAGTGTTCAAGTTAAACCTACTAATCCTAATAATACAGGATTAATCATTAAAGGTCTTGCTTCTCAATCCGCTAATCTATTAGAAGTTAAAAATAGCGCTGATAACAATGTTGCCACCATTGATGCTTTCGGTAATCTTAATATTTCCAGCCTTAATACTACTGGTAATATTACTGCCTTAGGGGGTGATGTTAAAGGTACTCGTTTATGTATTGCTGAAGATTGTCAAAGCTCATGACCTGCAGGAGGAGGGGGAGGAAGTATTCCATTACAAGGAGTTATTTTTAGTACCTCTTCTAATAATCCAAACTTATTAAACGCTGGCTACGCTTTTACGGGATGGAAAATCAATTACGGTATTTGCAGCAAGGGTGTTCTTACTATTAATCCAGATGGCTCAATTACATGTGTTGGAGGTACGATGTCATATACTGGTTGATTATATGCTTATATTAAAAATATGTAAAATAAGTTTATGTTTAGATTTGACATTGTTACTATTGGCAGTATTACTTTTGATATTTTTTTAAAAGGGTTCAAATATGATATTGTCAAAAATAAGAAATTTATTTCTCAAAAGGGATTAGCTCTTGATTATAGTAGTAAAACAGGCGTTGATCAATTAGAATATCATAGCGGTGGGGGTGCTTTAAATACTGGAGTTTTATTTTCAAATTTTGGTTTAAAAACCGCTATCATAAGCCGTTTAGGAAATGATTTTGCAGCTCAAATTATTAGAGAAAGAATTAAGGAATGTCAAAAGCTTGATTTTAGTTTATTACAAACTGATGATCGATTTTCTACTGCTGCTTCTTGCATTTTAGTAACTGGCGATGGCGAAAAAACAATTCTAAGTTATAAAGGTTGTGGAGCCAATCTTAATGAAGAAGAAATGCCATTTTCTCAAATTCAGACTAAAGTATTATATTTAGGATCAGCTAGTGGTAATAAGAATATTATTCAAAAAAGTTTTGATTATAAAAAAAAGAATCCCTTTACTATTTTAGCTTCTAATCCTGGCAATAAAGACTTAGAAATATTAAAAAAGCATCCTTCTTGGCTTAAAGGTTATGATATTTTTATTATTAATCAAAACGAAGCTGCTTATTTATCAGACATTCCTTATAAGAAGGAAAAACAAATATTTCAATGATTAATTTGACATACTAATGGTATTTGTATCATAACTCAAGGACCCAAAGGTTTAATGGCTTATGATAGAAAAAATATTTATCACACGGGTGTTTATGATGTTAAAGTTATTGATAGCACTGGCGCTGGTGATGCTTTTTCAGCTGGTTTTACGGCGGGCTATATTTTAAAAAATGATATAATTTATTCTTTAAAGCTTGGTTTAGCTAATGCCAGCCAAGTTATTCAAAAAATAGGTGCTAATTCTAACGTGTTAAAACCGAACGATCTTAATTCTCAGTTTTGAAAAAAGGCATTTAATCAATTAAAAATAACATCTGAGAGATTATAATGATAAAGAAGTCAAATAATTCTAGTAACGTTCTTTTAAGAGCCGATAAAATTTATTTATAAATTTTAAATTATGGAAAAATATATCACCCCAATTTTAAAAAATAATAAATGTTTTATTTTAGCTTATGATCATGGTTTTAGCTATCATAGCTTAGAAAGCCTTGATGCTAAGAATGCTCAGCCTGATTATATTTTTGATATTGCTACAGAAGGTGGCTTTACCGGAATTGTTTTGCATAAGGGGTTGGCTGAATATTTTAAAAATACAAACTATGCCAACAAAATTCCGCTTATTATAAAACTTGATGGTAATACCTCTCTTGTCAAAACCTATGACCCAAGAAGTATTAATTTGTGCTCGGTTTCCTACGCTAAAAAATTAGGAGCCGTGGCTGTTGGTTATACCATCTACTTAGGGTCTGAATTTGAAAAGGAAATGCTTGAACAATTTAGTCAAATTCAGGAAGAAGCGCATCGTTTGAAGATGGGCGTTATTGCCTGGATATATCCAAGAGGTAAAAATATTTCTAATGAGAATAACGATGAATTAACAAAGTTTGCTGTCAGAGTTGGTTTGGAAATTGGCGCTGATATGGTCAAAATTAATTTGCCGCAAAATTTAGCAATTTTACAAGAAGTTTTAGCTCTGGGAGGGCCAATGAAAATAGCGCTAGCTGGCGGCGAAAAAATGCCTGAGCCTATGTTTTTAGACTTAGTTAACGAATCAATGATGAAGGGTGTTAATGGTTTTATTATAGGTCGCAATATTTGGCAGTGCGATAAACCAATTGAATTTGCTCAAAAAATTACAAAAATTATTTGGTAATTTAACCATGAAAGAGAAAATTGAGTTCAAAAAAGATATAAACCCAGAAGATTTTGAGGAAAAGAAACAATTATTTACTAACTTTGTAAATAATCATTGAGGCGAAATTGCAAAATGAGCCAATTATTATACAGAAGGGGATAAAAACGCTAGCGAGGATTTAATGCAAGAGGCTCTCCTAAGGGCCTTTCTTTATTTACCTAGTTTTCATTTTAAAAAAGGACGGGAAAACGAGAGTTTGGAGCCTTGGCTTAAAAAAATTATGCTTAATACTTGAAAAACTAAGTGTCGTCGAGAAAAGAAGGTAATTACTTCTTCCCGCGATGATACTTTTGAGGTTACCTTAGACGAATCATCAAAAAATTGAGAAGATTCTTTGCTTAATAAAGATATTCCTGAGAATTTATTAAAACTTTTACCAAAAGAGTTTCAAGAAGTGTTGTGGCTTCATTTAGAAGAGGGATTATCTAATAGCGAAATTGCTAAAAAATTAAATATTCCAGTGGGCACCGTGAAATCACGTATTTTTCGGGCAAAGCAAATTTTGAAAGATCGGTTTAGTAATCAAAAATAATTTTACCTTTATTCGGCCGCGTTTATTAAATCTATTTTCATTGATTTTTGTTCGATTTTATAATTTTTTGATTAATTAAACGCCCCCAATTTTTCTTGACAAATTATTAAAAATATGCTATAATTATATTATAGCATATTATAGTATTATTTTAAGGAAAATTATGGTATATATAAATAAATCAATATGAAAAACCAGCTAATGTTAAAAACATTGATTATAGCTATTATTTTAGGTTCTTTACCTCTAACCTCTATTCTTGGGTTTAGTACTAATTCCTTTACCTCTAATAATAGCTTTTA
>CAZYWI010000051.1:0-3562 GCA_964651585.1 uncultured Candidatus Saccharibacteria bacterium
ATTCGAACCCACGGACCACTTTTTAGGCGGTCACGGTTTAGCAAACCGTTGCTTTGGGCCGCTCAGCCAACCCTCCAAAATTACAATAAAAGCTATTTTTAGATTATCATAAAATCATAAAATATACAAGACGCCGAGATAGAATTGAATGACGCTAAAAATATCGGAGAAAGTTCGGTAGACTTATTAAAAATATAAAAAACATTCTCTTCTATACAAAATGAGAATGTTTTAGAATAAATTGCGGAATGCTTTTTATCCATTGTTAGCTCCCAATAAAAGGCTGTTATTTATTTACCATTTTTTGTTTTAATAATATCATCGATTAAACCATATTTTACTGCTTCTTCAGCTGTTAGCCAAAAATCACGATCTGTATCCTTTTCAATTTGAGCAATTGGCTTTCCAGTATGCTTAGCTAAAATTTTATTTAATCGTTCTTTAATTCTTAAAATATGTTTGGCGGAAATTTCAATTTCTGTTGCTTGACCAGGTCCAGCTTCGCCCATAACTTGATGAATCAGCATCTCAGAATTTGGCAAGCTAAATCTTTTGCCCTTAGTGCCAGCAGTAAGAATGAGCGCTGCTCCTGAAGCGGCAATGCCCACACAAATTGTTGAAATATCGGGTTTCACATATTGCATTGTATCATAAATAGCTAAAGTTGCATCAACTGCTCCTCCTGGCGAATTAACATAAAGAGTAATATCTTTTTTAGGGTCTTCAAATTCTAAAAATAGTAATTGAGCAATGACGCTATTGGCTAAATTGTCATCAATAACTCCGGCCAAAAAAATGATTCTTTCTTTTAAAAGCCTTGAATAAATATCATAAGCTCTTTCAAACCCTTGGGGCGCTTTTTCTATGACCATTGGAATTAGCTGGTCGCTGCTGTTTGTAAATTTTTTCATAATATTAATTTGATTGTTTTATTATTTGAAAGTATAGCATATCATTAGGTAAAATCAAAATCGTGCTATAAAAATTTTAAAGATAATTATTGATTTAATAATAAATCAAATGCCTTTTCGTTTTCACATAATTCTTGAGCATACCCTTCTAAGGCCTCTCGATCAATTTTATTAGGGTCGTCTACTTGATAAGATAAATTGATTAATAATTCATTGACTTTCTTTTGCAATTCTTCTGAGGACACTTTAATATTTTCTCTCTTAATTATTTCTCTTAAAATTAAGGCGTTTAAAACCCTCTTTTTAGCTTCATCCCTTAACTCTTCTCTAATCTGCTCCTCGGTTTTTTTAATTTGAGCTAAATATTGTGAAAATTCTAAACCAATATCTTCCACTTTATGTTTCAACTCTTCTAAAACATATTCCAACTCTTTAGAAATTAGTACTTCAGGAATTTCGTTTTTAATTTTTTCTCTTATTTGTTCAAGAAGTAAGAGTCTTAATTTTTCTTTTTCTTTATTTTCTTTTTCTTCGTGAATACCCTCCTTAATACTTTTATTTAAAGCTTCTAAATTTTCAAAATCACCCAAACTTTTTGCGAATTCATCATTAAGCTCCGGCAGATTCTTTTTGAGAACAGCATTAACTTTCACTTTCATTATAGCTTTTTTATTCTGTAAAGTCTCATCTGGTCAATCCTTAGGAATCGTAATTTCAAACTCTTTTTCATCGCCCTTGCCAAGCCCCATTAATTCCTTGTTTAATTCTTGAAAAACCGGTTCTTTGCCCACCACAAATTTATAATTTTCTTCTTTGCCTCCATCTAAAGGTTGATTATTATATAATATTTCAAAGTTAATATCGGCGACATCATTAACTTCTATTTTTTTATCTACTTCTTCAAGCTTGCTTCTTGAGTTCCTGATTCAATCCAAAGTATCAGTAATTTCTTTTTCGCTTACCTGAATCTGTTTTTTTGATTTTGCAACGTCTTCGGCAATTTGTTTATAATCTGGCAAATCTAATTCGGGAATAATAGTGATTTTGGCTACAAATTCAGCATATTGTTCAGGAATAATTTTATTAAGCGTTACCTCTGGTTTATCAATAATATCAATATTATTTTTTAATATATAATTACTGAATTCGTCTTGAAGCAGTGCTTTTGCTGCTTCTTCAAAAATATAGTCCTTGCCAAGCTTTTCCTCTAAAATATTTTGGGGAATTTTTCCCTTTCTAAAACCCGGGAGTTCCATATCTTGTCCTAAGCGATTAATTGTTTTTTCTCAAATTGGCTTAATATCGCTGCTGTCAAAAGTAAAAACGATTTCTAAAACACTATCTGATTTTTTTGTTTGTTTAATCTCCATAGTTTTTATTTAGTTGATTAATTGTGTTTTTAATCCAAAGTTTCTTCTGAGACGTCGCCTTCATTTTCTGGTTCGCTATCATCTGGTTCTCAATCCTCATCTTCTGGTTCTTGGTGGCTGTCGCCATTTTCAATTTGATTTTCTTGATCATCATTTTGCGTTTCATCGGGCTCATTATTTTCATAATTATTTTCATCAGGACCTATTTTGGTCTCAATATCTGGCGCTAAGATTGAATAGGCTTTAATATTTCAGCCCGTTAATTTTGAAGCTAATCTAATGTTTTGTCCATTCTTGCCAATAACAGCAGGAAGTAAATCGGGCTCAACAAAAACTTTTATCTCCTTTTTGCCTGGATCAATTTCTGTTTCTTTTATTCTCACTGGAGATAAAGCATTGATAACAAAGGCGACGGGTTCCTCACTATATTCAACAATATCTATTTTTTCGTTGGGAATTTCTTCCATTAAGGCATTAACTCTTACTCCCTTTGGCCCAATACAAGCGCCCACAGCGTCAATTTCTGGTTGTTTGCTTAACACTGCAATTTTGCTTCGAGATCCTGGTTCTCGAGCCACAGCTTTTATTTCAACAATACCCTCTTGAATTTCTGGTACTTCTAAAGCCAAAAGCTTGGCAATAAAATCAGGATGGGTTCTTGATAAAATCACCATTAGGCTCCCCTTAATCTCTTTGATGCCCAATGCTAAAAACTTTTTTCTCTCATCAACTTTAAGACGTTCAAAGGGTATAGCTTCACGGCCCGACAAGATACCTAAAGCTTTTCCTAAATGAACAATAACCGAGCCCCTGTCTATCTTTTGAATTATTCCTGAAACAATTTCATGATTTTTATTTTGATACTCTTCAATAATAGTACTTTTCTCTAATTCATGAAGCTGCTGAATAATTGTTTGCTTAGCGCTTTGGGCAGCGATTCGCGTAAACGATGCCTGCTTTTCTAAAGGTACCAATATTTCTTCACCTGGTTTAGCATTAGGGTTTATCTTTAAAGCATCTTCAATTTTAAGGTGACGCTCAGCACTAAATCTAATTTTTTTTGTAGTTTCTGTCGCCTCAGAATTCTCTTGGGTGTTTTCTGCAGAAGTTTTATCTTCTTTCTCATCTTTTTCTTCTGACTCTGATTCGTTTTTTTTAGGAAACACAGCTATAGAATCATCAACCACTAAATAAATTCTTTCAAAGGAAACACTGCCATCATCTCTATCAATGTGAGCTCTCACTTTAGCATTTTTTCCTAAATGCTCTTTTTTATAAGCT
>CAZYWI010000052.1:0-3524 GCA_964651585.1 uncultured Candidatus Saccharibacteria bacterium
GTCAAAATTTCTGTGTTTTGACTTGCTCAATAACAGATTGTACTCCTTTGTGGCCAGCCGAAGAGTGATTATAACAAATTTTATGATTGCCAATTAAGAGATCTGTATCGTCGTGAATAATCATTAAATCATTCGGTTTCACTTTATAGTAATTTAATAATTTTGCAACAGCCATACCGTTTTCATTCATATATACTATGGGTATACCGAAAAAAATTTTTGTACCATAAGCCTGAATTTCAGCGACTTTAGCTTTCAAATTGTTTTTTAAGGTTCAAGATTTATACGCTTTAATATCACCATTTTTAATTGATTCGTCAAAAAATCACTGGACAAAAGATTTGCCAATATTGTGAGGAGTGAGATCATACTGAGGTTGAGGATTACCTAATCCAATAATAATTTTTAAACCTAATTTATCCATTAAGAAATTTATTTATGAGTATTATTCCACGCTAAAATTTATAAATTTTTGTTAACATAGTTTTGAATAGCAGAATAGTTTTCTAACCCAAGAGAAGGTATTAAAATATATCCAAAATCGGGAGTTTCTGATGACATTAATAATTGCTCGGGTGTTAAATGGGAAATGGTCAAAAATTGAATATCATTTTTTGTTAGATTACTCATAAAAGTAGCTAATTTAATACCGTCATTAATTGAGAGATCGGTATAGATATAGCCTTTTCAGCTGTTTCAAATTTCAAGCAATTTTGAGGGATTATTTAGATATTGAGAAGTCTTAAGTTTTTGAAAAATTGCTATTAATAAATCATGCTGATGTCCTATTCTATAAAAATCACCAGAGGGACCATAGCGAGATCTAATAAATTTCGCCGCCTTTTTTCCATCTAAAAAATTTCATCCGCTGGCTAAATAGAATGCTTCATTTGGATTATCGGGATTGCTAAGGTTAGGATCATAAATTGGCTGTTCTAAATAAATGTTTATTCCGCCTAAAGCATCAATAAAATATCTAAAACCATCTAAGTCAATAACAACTACATCATCAATATTAAGTGAAGTTATATTTTCTATTTTTGTCCTGATCATTTTCGTATTGGTTATTTTGCCACTCGGATTGTCTAATAGAAGTAGGTGATTAATTTTAATATAATTTTGAGAATTTGGTATTTGTACTAATAAATCTCGAGGAATGGAAATGAGGCTAACTTTATTTTTTAAAAAATCTATATGAACTACGAGTAATGCATCAGTTAAAAATCCACCGTTACTTTCTTTGCCTGGTATGCCTAAGACCAATATGTTTTTTACATTTGTGGTAAAGGGATTGCTATAAAAAATAGAAAAGGGATTAGTATGATTTCAAACTAAAATTTCTTTGGATTGAATGATCGAAAAAGAAATAGCACCAGCTAAAAGAGCTAAAATACAAACGATAATAATGTTTTCTCATTTAAGTTTTTTTTTCATAAATATCTAATCTATTTTGGTATAAATATAAATTTTTAGCTTGATAGGTGTGGATTCACATAAATTTCCATTGAGGTGCGATCGTTTTCTTGATTATTTTCTAATACATAAAACGCTTCTAAAATGATGCTTAGGAAATTTTGCGTATCTATGTGAATTTCTTTTTGAAAATCATTATATTGGTCTGGGTTATTGATAATATTAGCATCGGTCTCTAAAATTGGCTCTTTGGTAGTATAGTCTAATATACGTATTTTTAAACTGTTTTTTGAAGGTTTTACCTTGCCTTTAACAACAAAAGTTGGCTTTACTGTTGAGTAAGGATCCGGATTTACTATAATAATATTTGGAGCGTGAATAACTCTAATTTCCGTCGGAACAAAAGTATTTTTGTCTGAAAACATTCCTCGGGCTTTAATTTTAAAAGTTCTATAAAACGAGCTCAAAAAGGTTGGCAGATTATTTTCATCTTTTAATTTAGTGTCCGGCGTTAGAATAATATTAACTACTCCATTTCTAGATATCAATGTTATGGTTCGTGTTGTGAGATTGATCTCGGAAATGACTCCTTCGATCTGTCCTCCCTGGGGTATTAAATAAAAATAAGCGACAAGACCTATACCCAAAAGGGCGATAATTATTAAGATCTTTGGTGTTTTTGTCATAGCTTAAAATAATTTATATTTGTTGATTTAATTATTTAGTATCTCTATTTATTTTATCATATTTTTTTATTGATTTCAACCCAAAAATATGTTAGAATATTGGTGTCTTCAATTATACTGGCATTATTTTAATCTTTACTTAATTTCATTAAGAAGTGTTAATTTGAGTTTTATTGGATATTTGAACGTCCCCATAGCTCAATTGGATAGAGCGACTCCCTTCTAAGGAGTAGGTTGCAAGTTCGAGTCTTGCTGGGGACACTTTAATACAGCCCTCAAATAAAAATTTGAGGGCTGATAATTTTTACCTTTTATATTTCCATAATGATAGGTAGAATCATTGGACGGCGTTGAGTTTTTTCAAAAAGAAATAGTCCTATTTCGTCCCTGAGTACATTGCGTAAATATGACTCATTAATAGTTTGGGGGGTAATATTAGCTAATGATCTTTTTAAGATGGATGCCACTTGGTTTTTTGTTTCTTTTATAAGTTCATGTGAGTCTTTCATAAAAACAAATCCCCTTGAAACTATTTCCATTGTCCTAATTTCTCCAGTTTTTGCATCAATGATAATAGTAATAATAAACATTCCATCTTTTGCCAATGTTTCTCTATCACGCAAAACTACTTCGCCCACATCACCCACTCCTAAACCATCAACCATTACATAATTAGCAGTTACGAATTTATTTGTGACATAAATTTTTTCTTTTGTCATTTCTATAATTTGACCATTGCTCGCTAAGATACAGTGATCTGGCGGTAGCTGTAAAGTATTTTCTGCTAAATCAGCAAATAATTTTTGCATATAAAAGAATCCATGAACAGGCATTACATATTTTGGTTGGATTAAATTAAGCATTAGCTTTATGTCCTCTTTATAAGCATGGCCAGATGCATGGATATCTAACATTTTATAATGATAAATATTCGCACCTTGCTTTGATAAAACATCTTTCATATTTTGGACTGCTAATTCATTACCGGGTATAACCGACGAAGAAAAGATCACAGTATCGCCTTTTTGGATTCTAATATATTTATGTTCTCGGTTAATGATTTTCATTAATTGGGCATTATCTTCTCCTTGAGCTCCAGTACAAAGAATAGTAATTTCTTCTGGCTTATAACGATGGATATTTCTCACGTCAACAATGGTTTTGTGATCATAGTTTAAGTAGCCGAGTTTTTTAGCAATGGCTGTATTGGTCTGCATAGTAAAGCCAACAATAGCAACTTTTCTGTTAAATTTTTCTGATAATCAAATTGCTTGCTGGATTCTTCCAATAAGAGAAGCAAAAGTAGCGATAATAATTCTACCTTTGGCTTCGCTAAAAACAAGCTCAAGATTTTTATAAATTTCATTTTCTGAGATAGAATGTCCTTCATTTTCAATACCCGTTGAGTCTGACATTAAAAGATCA
>CAZYWI010000053.1:0-3515 GCA_964651585.1 uncultured Candidatus Saccharibacteria bacterium
GCTTTTTACTATTGTGCCATCAAAATCTCAAGCTATACCAAAAGATAATTTAGATATATTGTTCATTATAATAATCTCATACGATTATCAATATTTTGTCCAATAAATTGAGCTGGTTTTATTTAACTTCTTTGTGTAGGGTATGTTTTTTGCAATATGAGCAATGCTTTTTGAGCTCCAATTTTTTTGGCGTTGTTTTTTTATTTTTGCGCGTGTAATAATTTATATGTTTACAAGCGCTACACTGTAATTTAACTAAATTTTCTTTTTTCATTTTAAAAAGCTGATTAACGTAGAGTTCTACGTTGATATACGCAGATCCACGCTATTTTTATTAAATTAATAAGCTTGTTAACTGTTAATAACAAATTGCTAACAGTTGCGAAGCTGAGCCAGAGGTGGGAATCGGACCCACGACCGCGTCATTACCAATGACGTGCTCTACCACTGAGCCACTCTGGCATGCCTAAAATAAATATTTAGTAAGCATATTCTTGCTATAATTAATGTATGTTAGTATTTTATTTTATCAGCCCTCATAATTAATTTAGCAATAATATAATCAATAAAATATTTATTTGGGGTTTTCTAATAATTATTATTACTTAGGTGGGCAGAGTAGGATTTGCACCTACGAAGGCCGAAGCCGACAGATTTACAGTCTGTTGTGATTGACTACTCCACCATCTGCCCTTTTAGGCGGTAATCTTGAAATTGGACTGACTTTATAGTTTATTTCAACAAAACTTAGATTACCCTTGAGCCGTCCGTCGGACTTGAACCGACAACCTATAGTTTACAAAACTATTGCTCTACCATTGAGCTAGGACGGCGCTATAACTCATTCTTCAGATAACTATTTGTTATGTAAAGTACTCAATTTTTGTTACGAGAACACTTCGTGGACGCTCTTCCGGAGTAAATATCTTTTTTCTACTGGCGAATTTTCATTCGCCTATTTTTGTTATTTACTCGCTGGCAAGCAAATTGTTGTTTTTCAGCCCATTGAGCTAGGACGGTACTATAGCTCACTCGTCAGATACTATATGTTGCTAATAATATTTAAGGTGCATTTATTTAATATTTTCATCTTCGTTTTCTTTTTCATTGAGAGCTACTAATAAGTCGCTAATAATTTTATCATCTTTATCTCGCTTTCAAGCTTCAATGAGAATTTGTCGACAATTTTTATACTCACCATTATTTAAATAAAACCTCGCCAAATTTTTATAGTTTTCTAAGTTATCCGGATTATTAGTTAGTCGTTTCATTAGTATTTTCTCTTCTTGATCAAAACTTTTATTTTTCTTATTATCTTTGTGTTTGGCTAAATTTCATATTTGAGCGTCTCGAGGTCATAAATTTTGTTTTTTTTCAGAAATAACAGCCTCTTTTTCTTTCAGTTTGCTTATTCATTGATTTATAGTATTATCTACTCGTAAGGTCAGGACATGAAGACGTCGTAATGCTTTCTCTAAAAATTTTTTAGCGGCAGATTCTAATTGCTCTATCTTCTTTTCAATATCTAATCCTTGCCATTTATTTTTGATTTTTTCTAAAATTATAGAATTGCTACTATTTTGAATACTTTGTAATTCTTGATGATAACGCCGCCTTAAATAAAGAAGTCCAATGATGCCTATAATAACTAAAATAAGAGAAAAAAAGTTAAACATAGTTTAATGAAATATTAAGCTTGAAATCTAATAAATCTTCCAATTTTGACATTTTTTCCAAAATTTTTAACATACTGTTCTACTGTAATCTCGTCATTTTTAATGAATTTTTGTTTTAATAAACAAATTTCTTCAAATTTTTTAGAAAGTTTGCCTTCAAGAATTTTATTTCTCACTTCTAAAGGTTTATTTTGATCAATTTCTTGCAAATATTCTTGCTTCATTGCTTCAATTTTTTCTTCGGGGATATTTTCTGGAGCTAAATATAAAGGATTCATTGCGGCAACTTGCATAGCTAAATCTTTTCCTAATTGTTTATATTCTTCTGCCATATTGCTGATTTCAAGTTCGACTAAAGTGCCCACTCTGTTACCATGATGAATATATAACGTCAGTATCCCTGTTGTTTCTCATCGTATAAATTTTTCAATAACAATCTTTTCTCCAAATTTAGCAGTTGCACCTTTTGTGATATGATCTACAGTTTCATTTTTATCTTCTATATAATTTTGTGATAAGAAGCTTTCTAAATCTTTTGGATTTTCCTGGGCTACTTGTTTTACTAAATTATTAGCCAAATTAATAAACTCTTCGTTTTGAGCCACAAAATCAGTTTCACACCTTAATTCTAATAAAGCACCAATTTTTTGATTTTCATTTAGGAATCCAGAGATAACACCTGCCTTAGTTTCTCTTGATGCTTTTTGGTCAGCTTTAAGTAAGCCCTCTTCTTTTAATATTTCTTTTGCTTTGGTAATATCATTATTAGATTTAGAAAGAGCTTTTTGACAATCCATTACACCAGCACCGGTTTCTTCTCGTAATGTTTTAATTAGATCTATTTGTGCCATATTATATAAATTTAATTTGTTAAAGTAGTCGTTTGTTGTTCGTTATTTTCTTTGTTTTGAGAAGGCAGAAGGTTATTCTTGATTTCTTCAACTATCCACTTAACAGAGGAAATAGAACTATCATTGGCGGGAATGGGATAATGAATTGGTGTTGGATCATCGTCATTATCTAAGATAGCAATGATGGGAATTTTGCTTTGTATTGCTTCGTTGACTGCCGTTTTGTTATATTGTGGATCAACAATAAAAAGCAAATCGGGTTTGCGACTAAGGTTAACAAGTCCTTCAAATTTATTTTCTAAATCTTGAAGCTGGAGCTCTAACTTCATTTTCTCTTTTTTAGTATATTTATCTAATTCTTTTTTTAAACTTTTTTGTTTTAGTTCTTCATAGTATTTTATTCTTTCTGTTATTGTTTTGAAGTTAGTTAAAAGGCCGCCTATCCATTTTTCTGAAATGTAAGGTTGGTTTAATAACTTCGCCAGATTTTGAATTAGAGGAATATTTGTTGGGAATGAAGGTACAAATAAAATTAAACCTTTTGAATTTATTACTTTGCGCATCTTTTCGATAGCTTCTTGCAATTTAAAATAGGTAATTTCTAAATTAATAATCTCAACATTATTTTTTGTGCTAATAATAAAAGGATTAGCTTTCGGATGACTACGCGATTTGGGATGGCCATATTGGAGGCCACATTGAAGCATTTCTTGAATTTTTTTCTGGTCAACTTGTGTTTCCATCTTATTTATTTAGATTTTTATTATTGTTTATTAGATAACAAATATTTTATCACAAATTTAATAAAAAAGCAAGACTTTAGTTTCATAGCGCTATTTTGAACCTCTGAGAGCAAATTGAGCTTAATCATATACAATATCTGGGATCTGTGGCGCGTTGTCCTTGGCTTTAATTTTACTCTTCTTCCTCAATAATGATATCCAAATCCCCTGCCATTATTTTATCCAAATTGTATCAACTTTGATTT
>CAZYWI010000054.1:0-3495 GCA_964651585.1 uncultured Candidatus Saccharibacteria bacterium
AAAGAAAAAGAAAAAGAAAGGAGAAAAAGAATAAGCACACAGAAAATTGAATTATGCTCCCTCCACAACTACAAACGCTTCTAAAGCATGGTTTCGAAACCCTGGAAGAAGTTTTAGAAAAAAACGGCAAAGAGTTAAATAGTTATCCGGCTCTTTCAAAATTAGAAAAAATTATTACTCAAAATAATAATAAGATTGGCCAAAACCTTCTAAGCAAATGCCAAGCGGAAATTACTAACCTTATAGAAAGCGGGGATATAGAAATAGAAAACAGCGATTATGAAGGCTTCAATACGCTTTTTTATTTTAATCAAGCAAACAAGAAATCTCAAATAGAAACTGTGGACCGTAAAGAAACGAGCGATGCAAAAGTCAAAAATATCTTAAATGAAATTATCGCCGAACTGGATCAAACAATACCAAGCAATGAAATAGCGGATTTGAAAGAAAAAGTACAAAACGATCTATCCAACTTAATAAGTGAAGTCAATAAAAATAACATTGAGTCTGTTCTGAAAAAAGCAAACAAAATCATTAATACTTTATTAAACAGAGCCACTTGGCAAAATCTTCAAGGATTAGATAAAATTAAAAAGCCAATTGACAATTTAAAAGAGCTCTTAGACCAAACAGTAAAAGAACGAAAATCCGCTCTAAAAAAGGGTATCTGATCCACAACACTTTATGGCTTAAGCAGTGTTGGTAGATGACTTTTAAATGTACCTTGAATTTTTGAAATGGTTACTTATGCAGCTAAACCTTATGGTTCAGTAGAAGACTTCGCAAAATCATTCACAAAGAACGCTAAAAAACCAAAACCTTCTGATAAATCTAAAAAAACTTCAAAATAATATAAAATATAATATATAATTAAATATTATATAATGAATGTGTACCAAATTCTCCAAAAGTTACCGGCTCAAGAAAGAAAACAATTAATTAAGGTAATTAAAAAAGTCACAGAAGATTTAACTGATTCTCTTTATGATAAGCTCAATGATAAACAAAAGGCTGAATTAAGTCAAATTCAGCCCAACGATCAAAAGGCACAAATAGATTTTGTCAAAAACAATTTTAAAAATCTAGATGATTTAGTAATCAAAGAGCTATCAAAATATCTTGCACAAAAATAATTAAAATGAGTAGGAAATGAAATTTATTTTTTCTTTTGCCGAGCCACGATTCTACTGCAAGCAATACAAAAATCTGAGGCAGTATTAATATCTAATTTCTGCTTCTCGATTTGTTTATGGCATCGTTCGCATAAACCAAAAGTACCTTTTTGAATTTTATTTAAAGCTTCCACTACTTCCTTGAGGCGCCTTTCTAGGGCTCGCTCCAAAGCAATATTTCTAATAAACATTTCTTCTTCAGCCGAATCGTCTTCTAAAGAGTAGCCTAATTGTTCTTTTTTAGTATGAAAATTAACCGGATTTTCTTTGTCGCGGCTAGCAAATGAAGATAATTGTTTTTCTAAAAAATCCTTTTCAGCTATTAATTTTTCTTTATAAGATTTAAGCTCTGAATCAGTTATCATAATTAAATTTTAATTCTCTTTGAGGATTAGAACGTAGATATTAAATGATTATGGCTTTATAATAAAAATAAATTTAGATATTTGAAAAACATTTATTCAAATATCAGATTTATTAATAGTTTGGCAAATTTCTCTAAAATAGTCAAGCAAAATTACAAAATTTTTTACTTTGGGTCTTACAAAACCTTAACTCCTTAAAATATTTAGAGAAAGGACTTGTATTTTTTAAAAAAATAAGGTAAATTTAATTTAAGATCTTGAGCAAAAGCGGCGGTAGTTCAGCAGTAGAACGTCTCCTTGCCAAGGAGAAGGCCGCCGGTGCAAACCCGGTCCGCCGCTCACCTTCAACTTTGTGTTTTTGATTTTGCAAGAGAAAATTAAAAATAATCATCTCGCCATATGCTAGCAAAAACTTTTTCTGTCGCTTTAAAGGGCCTTGATTCTATCCCCATTGAAGTAGAAGTTGATGTTTCAAATGGAATGCAATCATTCAATATTGTTGGTTTAGCTGATAATGCTATTAAAGAATCGAAAGAAAGAATTAGCTCGGCCATTAGAAATCTTGGTTCTCAATCACCCTTAAGAACTAATAAAAAAATTGTAGTAAACCTGGCGCCAGCCAATATTAAAAAAACAGGCTCTAATTATGATTTGGCTATTGCTCTTGGATATTTATTAGCAAGCGGGCAGATAGCACCATTTAATTTCAACAAAATTTTATTTATAGGCGAGCTCTCGCTTGAAGGAGAACTTAAACCAATAAGTGGGGTGATTTCTTTTACTGAAGCCGCAGAACAAAATGGATTTCAAGAAATTATTTTACCCTGACAAAATATCAACGAAGCAATGCTCATTAGAAAAACAATAAAAGTAGTGGGTTTAAAAAACTTAAAAGAAGTAATAGATTATTTAGAAGGCAGATTAAATTATCAAATGCCCGAGTTTAATTTGGAACAATTTTTAAACCAGGAACCGCAAAGCGAACTCGATTTTTCGCAAATCAAAGGTCAGGAGCTAGCCAAAAGAGCTTTAATAATTGCAGCAGCTGGTGGTCACAATGTTTTAATGGTAGGCACTCCAGGGTCGGGCAAAACTTTATTAGCTAAATCTTTTATTAACATTTTACCCCCTTTGTCTTTCGAGGAGAGTTTAGAAGTAACTAAAATTTACAGTAGTGCTGGGTTATTATCAAAAAATACACCAATTATTCATCAGAGGCCTTTTCGAGCACCGCATCATAGTGCTTCTCTGGTTGCTTTAGTTGGAGGTGGAACTCACCCCAAACCTGGCGAGATTAGCTTGGCGCACCGAGGAATACTGTTCCTGGACGAACTACCAGAATTCTCGCGTCAAGCGTTAGAAAGTCTACGACAGCCCCTCGAAGAAGGGAGAGTAACAATTGCAAGAGCCGAGGATACCATTACCTATCCTGCAAAATTTATTTTAATTGCGGCAATGAATCCCTGTCCGTGTGGTTGATTAGGCGACAGTATTAAAGAATGTAATTGCTCAGCAAGTAATATTATTAAATATAAGCGAAAAGTTTCTGGGCCATTACTCGATAGAATAGATTTACAAATTAGAGTTGATAGAATTAGTTTCGAAAAAGCTAATGAAAAAAATTCTCAGGATGATTTAGCAGAAGATAAACAAAAAATTATCAGGGCTCGTCAAACACAAGAAGAAAGATTTTACAAAGAGCCTAATGGCATATTATTAAATAGCGAGATGAATCCTAAAGAAATAGAAAAATACTGTGTTTTAGACAAACATTGTGAAAGTCTCTTAAAAAATGCTATGGAAAAATATGGCTTAACAATGCGTTCTTATCATCGAATTTTAAAAATTAGCCGAACCATTGCTGATTTAGACAATAAAGAAAATATCGAGCCTTTGCATATCAATGAAGCTATCCAATATAAAATTGGGGTAGAAAATAATGAGCCCTGAATGTAAAT
>CAZYWI010000055.1:0-2616 GCA_964651585.1 uncultured Candidatus Saccharibacteria bacterium
AAGATAAGTTTATTAAGTTTGTTTCCAACAAGCAATTTTTACCGGATAGTTATACAGCATTCAAAAATAAAATTGGACTGATTGATGAAAAAGACGAATTTATCAGCGAGAAAAAAGATGTTGTTTTATCTTGGCCGTATAAAGATTGTGTTTTAGAGGGTGGAATGACCAAAGAAGACCAAAAACGCGATGAAATTTTCTGGAATGAAACTTTAGCTCCGGATGAAATCAGCCGTCTTTTAGATCCAAAAGTTTTTACCAACGCAAAACGAATTGATAAAAATGGCGAGCACCCGCTTTGTCATTCTGAACTTGATTCAGAATCCTGCTTTAAAACTGACGAAAATGGCGATATAAAAGATAGCTTTATCATCAAAGGCAATAACCTTTTGGCGCTTCACTCTCTCAAAAAACGCTTCGCCGGAAAAGTAAAACTAATTTACATTGACCCGCCGTATAACACGGGCGGTGAAGCAAATATATTTACTTATAATAATAGTTTTAATCATTCAACCTGGCTCACATTTATTAAAAATCGTTTAGAGGTGGCGAGAGATCTTTTAAGAAAAGAAGGTTTTATAGCAATAACTATTGACCATAACGAGCTATTTTATGTAGGTGAGATAGCTGACGAAATTTTTGGTAGGGAGAATAGGTTGGGGGTAGTTACCATTGTTATAAAACCAGAAGGAAGACAATTCGCAAAATTTTTCGCTGTTACAAATGAATTTATGTTGGTATATGCCAAAGATATTAATGTAGCAAATTTTGAAGACGTAATAATAGATGAAAAAGAAAAGGAAAAGTTTGATAAAAAAGACGAAAAGGGCAACTACAAACTTAGGCTTTATTTAAATTACAATAAACCAGAAATTTCTGGCAGAAATATAAATCCAGAAGGATGGTATCCGTTCTATGTAAGTAAAGATCTAAAAACAATTACTTTAGAAAAAAAGATTGGTTATGTTGAAATCTGGCCAATAGATAACGGAATAGAGAAATCATGGCAAACGAGTAGAAAAACTGCTCAAGAGCGAATATCATCTGGCGATATAGTTTGTGAAAAGAATAAAAAAGGAAAGTTGGAAATCTTTTTTAAGGACAGGGAACACCAAAGATATTTAACGCATTGGTTTGACAGCAAATATAACGCTACTCATTATGGAACGAGGCTATTAGAAAAAACTTTGGGAGAAAAGGTTAAGTTTAGTTATCCTAAATCGCTTTACTCTGTTTTAGATGCATTAAAAATTATGACCAAAAATGATGATATAATTTTGGACTTTTTTGCTGGTTCTGGAACTACTGGACACGCAACAATAGAGTTAAACAAGCAAGATGGCGGAAATAGAAAGTTTATTTTAGTAGAGCAACTTGACGAACATATAGACGTATGCAAAAAACGAATTAAAAAAGTTGTTGGAAAAGTGGGTGATGGAGATTTCGTATATATGGAACTAATGAAGTGGAATGAAAATTTTGTTGAGAAAATACAAAAAGCAAAAACAAAAGAAGAACTAAAAAAATTATGGGAAACAATGAAAGAAAAAGCATTTTTGAGTTATAAAGTCGATGTAAAAGCAATTGATAAAAATGCTAAGGATTTCGAAGATTTATCCATTGAAGACCAAAAAAGATTTTTGCGGGAGTGTTTAGATAAAAATCATCTCTATATCAATTACAGCGAGATTGACGATGAGGAGTATGGAGTGAGCGAGGATGATAAAAAATTAAATAAAGAGTTTTATGAAAAATAATCTTCTTAAGAAAAAAATGAAAAACATAGATACTGATATAAAAATAGCGGGTTATGAAAATATATACGTTGATTGTCCTTATTGTAAATATGAGAATATTTTTAATAGAGTTTCGGATTTAGATGGTAAAGGTGACGATATAAGTAGATTAGATAATATAGTATGTCAATCTTGTGGTGGACAATTTAGTATTTTGAGCGATACTATAACAACTGCAAAATACCAATGGTTTATAAACGAATTACCTATTTATAAGAAACAAAAGCAATATAGATTATACATTCTAAATCTATGCCAAGCTATTGAGTGTTTTTTTGAGTTAGCAATAATTAATCAAGTGGTTGATAGAAATTCTAATTTACGGGACGAGAGGGGGTGCATTAAATCTGATCAATACAATAAAGCAATAAAAGATATTAACCAAAAAACCGTGTATGATTTATGCAAAAAGGGTTCAAAAAAGAAAAAATTTGAAAAAGCTACTTTTAGAGATCTCAAAAACATATTTTTATATTTATTTGAAGGCGAAAGAAGAAATGATAATGGTAAATTGAAAGAGGATAGAAGAGAAGAAACCTTTCAGGAAATAAAAAAGACAAAAATAAATACTATGCGAAATGATGTTGTGCATAAAAAGGCATATCGGCCAAACTTGAAAGAAGTAGAAAGTTTTGACGACCTCATTAAGGCCATCTATTGGCTAGGGGTTTATTTGGATGTTAGAGATTCGTATTCTTATATAAATAAAAAATTGCCTAATTAGATTTAATTATGCTCTACGAAATTTTTAATTTTAAAATATAAAATTATGCCTACACAACGAGAAAAAATAATAAAACAAGCAAGAGAAATTTTGGAA
>CAZYWI010000055.1:2737-3403 GCA_964651585.1 uncultured Candidatus Saccharibacteria bacterium
GCAAAAAATTGATAAAGGAGAAATTAAAGACGTTGTTAGACCAGAAAAAGGTTTGTATATTTTACAGAAATATTTAAAAGAAAGAGAATATGGAGCCGTTGAATATGGGGAAAGTGAAGAAATAAAAGAGATTAAAGAAGAAGATTTTTATAAATTATTTGCTGATTATTTAGTGAATGATTTAGAAGAATGTACAAAAGCAGTGGCATTAGGTGGTAATAGATTCCAAGATAGATGGGGTACGCCAGATGTTATTGGAACTTATAGAATTTTGGGAATTGGCCATATTCAACCGCCAATTGAGGTTATAAGCGCTGAAATAAAAACAGACATAAATCAACTTATTACATCTTTTGGGCAGGCATGTTCTTATAAACTTTTTAGTCATAAAGTTTATTTAGTTATTCCAAAAGATGCACGTGGAGTTGATATCAAAAGAATTGAGTCGTTATGCCTTAAATTTGGTATTGGTTTAATAATATTTAATAGAACTAATAAAGAAAATCCAGAATTTGAAATATTAACTAGAGCTGTAAAAAATGAACCGGATTATTTCTATTTAAATAAATACTTACGGCTAATTGAAGATATTGCAAGTGAATTATTTTAATATGCTCTACGAAACTTTTAATGCTAATAAAGAATCATTAGGGGAAAACTTTTTCA
>CAZYWI010000056.1:0-3259 GCA_964651585.1 uncultured Candidatus Saccharibacteria bacterium
TTACTAAAAGATATACCAAATTTCGGTAAAAAATATGAAATTAAAGATGTTAAGCCGGGCTATGCAAGAAATTATTTAATCAAACAAAATTTAGCTACTATAGCAACGCCGGCCCTAATTAAAAAAGCCGAAGAGGAAAAGTCAAAAGAAATTCAACATTTAGAAGAGCAAAAAAAGAATTATGAGAGCATAAAACAACAATTAGAGAATAAAAAACCGTTAACTCTTGTTCTCCAAGTTGCCAAAGAAGGCGGCGAAGCTTTTGAATCTTTAAAAGAAGAGCAAATAAAACAAGTTCTTCAAGATAAATATAATATTATTTTGGATCCCAATACCGAGATAGAATTCCCGTGTAATATAAAAGAAAAAGGGGATTATGATCTTGTCATAAAATTCCCCTTTAACATAAAAGCAACTCTCAAAATACAAGTTAAAGAACAAATTGCTACAAATTTAGCAAACCATAAATAGCAAGCAATAAAATAAAACTATTGAGTTTCCTGAACATTAACTACTGAAACTAATTTCTTCTTGCCGTCAAATGTTTTTTTAGATTTTTTTGTGAATTGAACTATGCCATTCTTTAAAGCAAAGATGGAATCATCTTTTCCTTGCTTAACATTTCGTCCTGCATATCAATGAGTACCTCGTTGCTTCACAATAATATTTCCAATTTTTACCTTTTGGCCGTTATGAATTTTTACACCCAATCTTTTAGACTCAGAATCTCTACCCAATCTTGTAGATCCTCCTGATTTTGTATGTGCCATAAATACAACTTAAAAATTAAATTTTGAGAAAAAGTTTAAGAATTAAACGACCTTCTTTATCTAGAGTACAATTTAAAACTAATTTTGATCGATTTATTTATGAATATTCTATCAAATTTTTTCAACTTTGTAAAGACTATATTAGGCCAGTTACAAAAACACTTACGTTTCATTTTACTTTTGCTTATTGCGTTTGGTTTAGGGTTTGCTTGGGGTGCCAAAATATTTAAACGACCGCCGATCCTTATTAGCGGTAACGTCGTTGATTTAAATTCGTTATTTTCCGCTACTAGTTCACAAAGTGAGAATTATTATTCATTTACAACTGAAAAAGCTCAGCCTCAATATTATGTCGCGAGCTCGCGAGGCAAATATTACTATCCAGATAACTGTTCTTTAGCAAAAACTTTGAGTCCCAAAAATCTCTTAAAATTTAATACCGCTAAAGAAGCAGAAGATGCTGGCTATATTCTCAATTCTCACTGTCAATAAGTTTTAAATTATGTTATCGTCTTCATTAAATTGGTCTTTGTTATAATTGATATCGCCATTTTGAAAAGGGGATAAAGCATTATAATTAGTAGCTTGAATAATTTTATAAACTTTTTTATTGTATTTCGTTTGCTCTATTTTTTCTCTAATTTCTTGTGGTATCTCTTTAAGTACTTCATTAAATTTGGTTTTATTAATACTAATGATTTTATCTCACTTTCCCAAGGGTTCTAAAATATTTTTAACTTTTGTTCAATCATAGGTGGATTCTTCTTTTTCGGTTTTTGTAAAATAGCCATTATCTCCGTGAATCCTTATTAAATTATTCTCCTTTAAATAAACATCTATCTTATTTTCAATCGACTTCATCTCTTTTTCAATATTCACCTTTTTTTCTTGAAGTATAAAATACCTATCAACGGCGGCCTTAATCTCAGCATCAGAAGGTAAAGATTTAGTATACAACTCTTTAAAAACTGGACAGATATCTTTAAATCCGCATCATGAGCATCTCTTACTTGGTTTAGGACTAAATTCATTTATCGATTCGATTTCTTTAATAGTATTAATAATTTCTTCCTTAGCTTGCTCTAAATCATCATTTGTTTTTTTAATAGTAATTTTTTCATTAAATTTTAATAAATATAAACTAAAATTGAGACGATCAGTGGTTATGTTGGGTCATAATTGTTTAACCCCAATTCCATAAAGTGCTAACTGCTGATTTTTTTGAACGTCTCGAAAAGAGGGGAGAGTTCTATTTGTTTTATAATCAATAATCTCAAATTCTTCATTGCCAATTTTATCTACTCTATCTATTACGCCCGACAAAATATGAGTATTCTGGTTTTTATCTTGAATTACAGATTCAAATTTAGTTTCTAGGCCAATAATTAAAGAGTCATTGAAGTTATTTTTTTCTTTATTAGATTTATAAAAAGTCTCTAAAGTTTCTTTACCCTCTTCATAATAAACATTATTAAGATTTACTTCGCGCTTTGTTTCTAAATCAGTATATTTAACATCAGATCAATTTTGCTCGTAAAACCCCAATAGCTCTTTGAGGGTAATCGTCTGCGGCTTATGACTATAAAATCAATGAAGAATATAATGTATATAAGATCCAAATGCTAAATCTGGATTTTTGGGCTCCTTAATCTTATCAATGGCTAAGAGCTTATATTTATAGGGACATTGCTTAAAGGTGTCTAGTAAAGAGTAAGATATCCTCATATTATAATTATAAAAATTTAAAACTATCTAATTCTAGCAAAATTTATCTTATTTATCAAGTATTTAATAATCGAGATTGATAAACTACACTTAATCTGATATAATAAACTATAATAATAACTAATATGTTTAAATTATTTCAACCTTATCAAAATCTTTTTGCTGTTATTTCCACCAAGCATAATGGTCCAATGAAACTTACTAAAGATTTGCGTAACTTGGAAAACCGTAAAAACTTTGCAGCTTCGCAGGCAATTAACTATCAAGATATCGTCTCTTGCTGCTTACAGCATTCTAACAGGGTAAGTATAGTTAACAATAAATTTATAACTGAAATCGAAAACTGTGATGGATTAATTACTAATCGAGAAAACCTATTTCTTTCCATTACTGTGGCCGATTGTGCCCCTATATATTTTTTTGATCCAGAAAACAAGGTTATTGCTTTAATACATGCCGGCTGACGAGGTTTAAAAAATAATATTATTATAAACACCATTCAATTAATGAAAGAAGTATTCAATTCCCAACCAAAAAATATTTTAGTGGGTGTTGGGCCTTGCTTATGTGTAAATTGCTACGAAGTTCAAAGAAATTTTATAAAAAATTTCGCAGAATATCCAGAGGTCTTTACTAACAAAAACCAGCGTCTCTTTTTTGATATAAAATATATTATTAAAGAGAAATTAATGGAAGAAAACGTCCTAGCAAAACATATAGAGTTTCTGCCAGAATGTACTGCTTGTTCCAAAAATAAATATTTT
>CAZYWI010000057.1:0-3152 GCA_964651585.1 uncultured Candidatus Saccharibacteria bacterium
CATACGAGATAAGCGTTCGTGACTGGAGTTCAGACGTGTGCTCTTCCGATCTAAATTGCTACTCTTCAAATTAATAAAAATATTTTAGTTCTTTCTAATGGCGTTGATTTAAACCTTTTTAAACCCCAAAAGGTGAGCCCCGAATTTTTAGAAAAATATCATCTTCAAAATTTTTCTCAGTACCCCATTGTTTTATATATTGGCCGTTTGGATCGAGATAAAAACGTTGAGCTATTTTATCAAATAGTTCCAGAAGTCATAAAAAAATCAGATGCTAATTTTATTTTCATTGGCAGGGGAAATTTATCAGAAAATTTTAAAAAATTTTTTCAAGCTAAAGATTTTATTAAAAGAGTTAAAATTATAGATTCGGTTGAGCCCAACAGCTCTGATTTAGTAAATTTTTATAATTTAGCTACTCTTTTTGTCATTCCTTCTTTTAATGAAACACAGAGTTTAGTAACAATGGAAGCTATGGCTTGCGGTTTGCCCATCATTGCTTCAAAAGCCGGAGCCCTGCCGGAACTGGTTAGAAATAATCAAAATGGTTTTCTCTTTGATCCAAGTGACGCTCCAAGTTTTATTAAGGGCGTTCTCGAGATAATTAATAGCCAATCTCTCCATGAAAAAATGTCTTTAAAAAGTTTAGAACTTGTCCAAAAGCATGAAAGAGAGCATATTTTCAAAAAACTTTTCAGTATCTATACAAAAATATATGAGAAATAGTTTACTATTTTTATTAAAAACAAGATAAAAAATAAAAAGCTCTAAAATTGATTTAACATTAATTAATCCCCATATTTTACTTGACAAATTATGAAAAATATGCTATACTTATATTAAGTAACTAAATTAAAAATGCATTTTATGACGCAATTTCATTTTCCTCAAAATGACAGTGCTAAGAATCAGGAAAAAAGATTTCGTTACCCTTGATTTTTAACTAAAAATTTTATTATCTTAGTAGTTTTATTTTTTGTAATCACCCGCATTTTGATGGGATTTAACGTTTTAACTCTTAGAAACGGACGTCTATTTGCTGACGTCACTGCTATTGACTTATTAACTCTTATTAACGAAACGAGAGCACAATATCACTTGGATCCTTTAGTGGAAAACACAAAATTAGATTTGGCTGCTTATTTGAAAGCCCAAGATATGCTGCAGAATAATTATTTTGATCACTATAGCCCCTCAGGAAAATCACCCTGGGATTTTATTGACAGTACAGGTTATTATTTTCAATATGCTGGAGAAAATTTAGCGATGAATTTTTTTGATTCTCGGGAAGCCTTAGAGGCCTGAATGAATTCTCCTTTACACCGAGCAAATATTTTGAATCCCAATTATAAAGAAACGGGTATTGCAGTTCTGAGAGGCAAAATACCTTTAACGGGCGAAGAAAGAACACTGGTGGTAGAGATGTTTGGTGCTTTGCCTAAAACTTCCGAGGTTGCTTTAGCAAAAACAGTTGCAAAAACCGCAACTTCTTCTACAACAACTTCAACAACCATCGTTGAGTCTCAAGTTGCCAGTGAGGAAACCAATCAGGAAATAGCAAAAACTAATCAGCAAATTCAAGGCACAACGCAAGAGCAAGAGCTGATGCCAAAAACTTCTGAAACCGCTTTTAATCTTGAGCCACAATTGGATGTTCCAACAGAAACCCCAACTAATGTTTCTCAAACATCAAGCTCAGAGACTAAGACTTTAAATTTGCCCGCTGTTTCTCGTAGCCCTGAGGTAGCTGATAATCTTATTCGTCAAACAAAAGTGTCTGAGGAATTAAGACAGCAAATTATTCAGGCTGAGCGAGAAAGAATTACTAATAACGATCACCTTGCTATGCAAGATTGAGTTAAATATCACTTAACCTCACTTTGAAACACTCAGGCTTCTAAAATTGTGAATGAAATTTTCGGTCTTATATTAGTAGCCTTAAGCTGTTTTGGCATTTGGATTATGCATAAAAGTAACTTAGCTGATAACAAAATCAAAATGGATTTTCTTATAAGAAATACCACTTTAGGAAGTTTAGGTCTATGTTTTATTTTGATCCAACCCTTAACTCTTTTTAGCCATACAATTGTTCCCTTGCTTTAAGTTTGTCTATTAAGGGCGATCCCATTAATAGCTGAAAACTATTAAACTTTTTTCACCAAAGGTGTCCCCGAAGGTGAGATCAGCCTCTGGCTGAAAGCTTTTAAACTATTTAGTATTTATGCATAACAATCATAATTTTTTTCAACAACTTAAAACAATTGTTTTAATTTTTTTAACAGTTTTTTTGCTCCTATATTTTATTTTTAATGGTGCATCTTTTTGGGCTTTGTTAAAATATAAAACCCATCAATTGATTAATGCTTTTCAAAATGAGTTAACCCGGCCACTGAATTTCGATTTTCTCCACCTTTCTGTTAACAAAAATCAAAGCGAAATAAGTGTTAGTCCTTCGCCAGTTTGAAACCAAGAAAACAGTTTGAGTTCTCAATCTTCTATTTCTTTACCCATTTTGCCTCCTGAAGCTTTAGTTGATAATATTTTAGAATTGCCAAAATTTGGTATTAAAGCACCAATTCTGAGGCCCAAAACGTCAAGTACCAAAGAAATCTATAGTTTACTGCGACAAGGAGTAGTTTTATATCCTGGTACAACTATCCCAGGTGGCAGTTATGCAATTATTTTGGGTCATAGTTCCTCTTATCCCTGAACTCCTGGCAGATATAAATCAGTATTTTCTTTGCTCAATGAATTTCAAAAAGGAGATTTAATTTATGTATTTTGAGAAAAAAAGCCCTTAGTATTTCAAGTAGTAGAGAAACAAATATTTTTGCCTTGACCCAAAGGTGAATACTCTACGGAAACAATTTTTCCACCAGAGCCCAATAAAAACATTTTAATTTTGCAAAGTTGTTGGCCAGTGGGGGTTGATTTTAAAAGAGTGGCAATTAAAGCTGTATTAATTAGTCAAAATCCAAATTAGTAGCTGTCTATAATTAACGAGCAAAGATGATATTTTGTACGTACATCCGTACGTACAACAATTACTTGACTTTTTTATGTATTTTATTTATAATAGATAATAATCTTAAAATAAATTAATAATAAACAATATTATGAAAAAACCCTTTATCTTTATCTTAGCCGCTGTT
>CAZYWI010000058.1:0-3151 GCA_964651585.1 uncultured Candidatus Saccharibacteria bacterium
ATATTTTAACGCAAGCGAAAGAGATTAACGAGGATATTAAAAAAGATCGCGAAGATTTAGATGAGGAATTAAAGCAAATTGATAATCGGAGTGATCAGCTGGTGGAGGAAATGAATGGTTTGCTGGAAGATTTAGATAAAGCCGAAGAAAAAACAGAAGAAGAATTAGACGAACTTATTTTAGAAGAAGCTGAAGATTTAGCTGCCACAGACAAAGAGATAGAGGAAATTTTAAAAGAAGAAGAGTAGTAACTAATCAAGAGGAGCCTTACCAGTTTTGGCGAGGCTCCTCTTTTGTTTTTCTAATTTTCTATTTATAATAGGAATAATGACCACTTTATTAATTATTCTTGTTATTATTTTAGTAATTGCACTAATCATCCTTAGTGTTTCTTTAATTTCTTTACGAAAACGCCTGGCTCAACCGTTAAACAACGACTCTTCTTTGTTAATGCTTCAAAATCAAATCAATCAAATAAATAATACATTAGATGCTAAATTGTCAGAATCAAGTAAAACCCTGAGAGAACAATTTAATGAAAGCCAAAAAACTATTAAAGAAATTACCCAAGAATTAACAAAAGTGGGCGAAGGGCAAAAGCAAGTTTTTGATTTAGCCAAACAATTGGATCAACTTCAAGACATTTTAAAAAATCCTAAACAGCGCGGTGTTTTGGGAGAATATTATTTGGAAGTAACACTGAAAAATTTTTTACCAGCCGGCTCGTATCAAATGCAATATGAATTAGGCAAAGACGAAAATGGTCAGAAGTTAATTGTTGATGCAGTGATTTTTGTTAAGGACAAAATTATTCCCATTGATTCCAAATTTTCTTTGGAAAATTATAATCGTCTCATTGCTGAAAAAGATCCGGTTCGTCGGAAAGAATTGGAAAAAGCAGTTTATAACGATCTTAAAATTCGTATCAATGAGACATCTAAATATATTCAACCCAAAAAAGGAACCATGGACTTTGCTTTTATGTTTATTCCATCCGAAGCTTTATACTACGATTTATTAATTAATAAAGTAGGTAGTTTGGAATCCAATACGCGTGATCTCATTGAATACGCCGTTAGAGAAAAAAGAGTTCTCATTGTCTCAGCCACAACTTTTGCGGCTTATCTTCAAACCGTGCTTCAAGGATTGAGAGCATTCCAAATTGAGGAATCGGCTAAAGAAATTATTAAAAAAGTTTCTGAATTAGCTAAACATTTAGCTAATTATGAGTTGTTCATTCAGAAATTAGGTAATAATTTAGCAACAACAGTAAATGCTTATAATATTGCTCAAAAAGAATTAGGAAAAATCGATAAAGATATCTTAAAGATTTCTGGCAGTGGTTTCATTAAAGAAGAAACCCCAATGATTACTCCGCCAGAAATCGAAGAAAAATAAATTATGGAAAGAATTTTTATTAATCAGTTAAAAAATTATCTCGGACAAGAAGTTTTGCTCAAAGGGTGGGTAGATACTCGTCGCGACCATGGCAAGTTAATTTTTATTGATTTGCGAGATAAAACAGGAGTAGTTCAAGTGGTGTTTCTTCCTCATTCTTCTGTTTACGAGCAAGCAAAGGAATTAAGAAGTGAATGGGTCGTTGTTGTTCAAGGCAAGGTGAACGAAAGGCCAAAGGGCATGGAGAATCCTAAAATTGAGACCGGTAATTTAGAAATTGAAGCCACCCATTTGACTATTTTGAATAAAAGTCAAACTCTGCCCATCAGCATTGACACTGAAGGTTATGAAATTGGCGAAGAGCATCGTCTAAAATATCGTTATTTGGATTTACGGCGTGTACGCTTGCAGAAAAATCTGCGTAAGCGTCATGAAGTAATTTTATTTATGCGTAATTTTTTAACCAACAAAGGATTTGTTGAAATTGAAACGCCTATCTTAACCAAATCAACACCTGAGGGAGCGCGCGATTATGTAGTTCCATCGCGTTTGTATCATGGAAAATTTTATGCCTTGCCCCAGTCACCACAGCAATATAAGCAACTTTTAATGGTGGCAGGTTTTGAACGATATTTTCAAATTGCGCGTTGTTTTCGTGATGAAGATACGCGGGGTGATCGTCAGCCCGAATTTACTCAACTGGATCTTGAAATGAGTTTTCCGACCGAAGAAGAAGTTTTGAATTTAATAGAAGATCTTTATACTAAAATTGTTGAAACATTATTCCCAGAAAAAACTATTACTTTTAAGCCATTTGTGCGTTTAAACTATCAGGAAGTAATAGAAAAATATCAGAGTGATAAGCCGGATTTAAGAAAAGATAAAAATAATCCCAATGAATTAGCATTTGCTTTTGTGGTAAATTTTCCAATGTTTGAATGGAAAGAAACAGAAAAGAGATGGGATGCTGTTCACCACCCTTTTACTAAAGCGCAAAATTCTCAAAACTTACCCGAAGAAGAATTTATGAAATATTTAGAAGAAAATCCTGAGAAGGTTTTGGCTCATCAATATGATTTAATCTGCAATGGCTATGAATTGGGAGGAGGATCAATTCGAGAGCACAATCCGCGCATTCTTCAAAAAGTTTTTGAAATTATGGGAAATAAACCAGAAGAAATCAAGGAAAAATTTGGTCATATGCTAGAAGCATTTGAATATGGCGTGCCGCCTCACGGAGGTATTGCTACAGGAATTGATCGTTTAATGATGATTTTAATGAACGAGCCAAGTATTCGTGAAACAATTGCTTTTCCGAAAACAGGCGATGGCAGAGATTTAATGATGAATGCGCCATCAGAGATTGATCAAACTCAATTAAAAGAGTTGAGGATAGAGATAAAAAAAATTAAAAATTAAAATGATTAAAACTTTAAACGTTCAAATAAAGTCCTTGTTATGAGATTGCAATCCGAAGAATTTATAGATGTTCGGTATTGGGCGAGATTTGTTACTATCCAGCACAACCAAAAACAACACTCCGATATATTGTCCATCCATCCATTTTGGAAAATATATTTAATTTTATATAATAATATTAAACACCCGCTTTTCGCTTTTTAGTTTTTAGAAAATGTATTCTCAAAAAATAAACAAAAAGTTTCAATCTAAAAGATGTTTAATGGCTATGCATCAGTGTTCAAAAAGCTTTACTTTAATTGAATTACTTATTACTTTGGGGATTTTAGGAGTA
>CAZYWI010000059.1:0-3148 GCA_964651585.1 uncultured Candidatus Saccharibacteria bacterium
CGCAGTTAGATCATAAAAGTAACGTTAATTCCAGTAGTTCAAATTATATCTTAAATTTAATAGATACTCCCGGCCATGTTGATTTTCAATATGAAGTATCTCGGGCCTTAGCTGCCGTTGAAGGCGCCATTCTTTTAGTTGATGCTACACAAGGAATTCAAGCTCAAACTTTAGGTAATCTTTATTTAGCTAAGTTTCATAATTTAAAAATTATTCCCGTGTTAAATAAAATTGATCTTAATTCGCCTGATCTAGATAAAGTTAAACAGGAAGTGTGTGATATTACTGAAGTAAACGCAGAAGATGTTTTAATGATTTCAGCTAAAACAGGTCGTGGCGTCAGAGAGTTATTAGATAAAATAATTTCTGAGATTCCACCAGCAAAAAAAGATGATCAAAATATACTACGAGCTTTAATTTTTGATTCTCGCTATGATCCTTATAAAGGAGTATTAGTTTATATTAGGGTATTTGAGGGCACGATATCAAAAAACGAAGAGATTTATTTAATGAGGTCTAAAACCAAAACCAAGATAATTGATGTGGGCATATTTACACCCGAGCTGGTAAAAAAAGATAAACTCTCCTCAGGAGAAATTGGCTGAGTAGCCACTGGTTTAAAAGAGCCTAGCTTTATAAAGGTTGGAGATACTCTTACCCTTTGGAGTGAGATTGAAAAAGGTACAAAAATTGAGCCATTTCCCGGTTATCAAGAACCTCAGCCGATGGTTTTTGCTGGCTTTTATCCTGAAAATAATGATGATTTCGAAAATTTTGCTAAAGCTTTAAGTAAACTAAAACTAAACGATGCCTCTCTTTTTTATGAGCCCGAAACAAACGAGGCTTTAGGTAGGGGATTTCGGCTCGGATTTTTAGGAATATTACATTATGAAATAATTTCTCTAAGATTACAGCAAGAATTTAATCTGAATATCATTACTACAACACCAACTGTTCCTTATAAAATTAATTTGAAAAATCAAACAAGTATTATCATAAATAATCCAGCGGATTTTCCTTCAAGCGGACTTATAGAAACAATAGAAGAGCCTTATATTGAGATGGAAATTTTATCACCTAATAAATATTTAAATGCTATTATTAAATTGATGGCGAATTATCGAGGTATCCAGACTGATTTAAAAACCTTATCGGGTGAATTATTAATTATTAAATATGAAATGCCCCTCTCTGAAATTTTATTAGATTTATATGATAGATTAAAATCAGTAAGCTCTGGTTTTGCTTCAATGAATTATAAAATTATCGGTTATAGGCAAACTGACGTTAAAAAAATGGACGTTTTTATTCATCGTGAGAAGATAGAGAGTTTGTCTTTTATTACGCCGAATGTTAATCTTTATTCAAAAGCCAGGGATTTTGCTCAAAAATTGAAAAATATTATACCACGCCAAAATTTTCCTGTGGCTATTCAAATTGGTACCGAAGGTGAAATTTTGGCGCGAGAAACAATTCCTTCATTGAAAAAAGACGTCACGGGTTATTTATATGGCGGCGATAGAACCAGAAAAGCTAAACTCTGAGCAAAACAGAAGAGAGGAAAGAAAAGATTGTCAGAATTTTCAAGGGTTCATTTAAGCCCTGACGTTTATAGAAATATTTTTTTAAATAAAAATAAACCCTAAACTTATGGTTAAAGAATTAAGAAGTAGTTCTAAACCATTTCATTCTCTTGGAAAAATTATGAAAATAATTCTTATTGTACTTTTAGTTATTTTTATTATGCATTTAATGTTTAGACAGATAGTTAAGCGCTATCGTTTTCTGTCAAGTCAAGTGGAATCTCTGCAAAAAGAAATGAATTATTTAGAAAAGGAAAACAGAGAATTAAGAGAATCTTTAGAAGCAGAAAATAGAGAAGAATTATTTGAAAAAGAAGCGCGGATGTCACTCGGATTAAAAAAGGAAGGAGAAAAAACTGTAGTTCTTAAACCCATTACTACCACAACTACTTTAACTGCTATTAGCGAGCAGCCTGATCAAAATAGTAAGTTAATAAAATGGTTTGAAAAAATAAAGAACTTTTGATATAATATTATCAGATAAAACCTAAAGTTTTATGAGAAACGGATACAATAATTTAAGGTATGATTTTTATTATTTATTAGCGGATATAGTATAATGGCAGTATATAACCTTCCCAAGGTTAAGGTGTGGGTTCGATTCCCATTATCCGCTCTTAGATTGAGCTATTCATTGGGATGCCGTCTTAGCTCAGAGGTAGAGCAACTGTTTCGTAAACAGTAGGTCCTCGGTTCAAATCCGAGAGACGGCTCATAAAACATAAAATTCTTTTTAACTTACTTAAATTAATGTTATGGAAGATAAGACGATATATGATTTAATTGTGTTGGGCACTGGCCCCGCAGGAATAACTGCTGCTATTTATGCCCATCGTTACAATTTAAATTTTCTTTTAATAGGAGAAATAATGGGTGGCAATATGATTTATCCAGTTAAAGTTAATAATTTTCCTGGATTTTCGGAAGTTAGTGGTCTAGAGTTGACTGAACGTTTTAAGAAACATTTAGAGTTTTTTAATATTAAATCCTTACAACAACAAGTTGTGAAGATAACGGAAAATAATAATGTTTTTGGTGTGACCACAAAAGAAAATAAGCAATTTTATGCAAGAAACACTTTAATTGCTCTAGGAACTTTGAAAAGAAGGTTGAATGTTTCTGGAGAAGATAAATATATTGGCAGGGGTGTTCATTATTGTGCTACATGTGATGCTATATTTTATAAGAATAAAGTTGTAGCCGTTGTTGGAGGAGGGGATGCAGCGAATTCAGCCGCCTTGATGCTTTCCGATATTGCTCAATATGTTTATCAAATTGTAAACGTCTCAAATTTAGAAGGAGATCAAGATAAAATTAACCAGTTAAAATCAAAAACAAATGTTGCCTTTATCTTTAATAATACCATTCAAGAGATAAAAGGCAATCAAAAAGTAGAGCAGATTGTCTTAAAAAATGAGTTTAATAACCAAAAATTACTTAATGTTGATGGTATTTTTATCGAAATCGGTGGCATACCCAATGTTTCTCTACTAAACAATTTGGGTGTTCGTTTTGATAGTGATGGTTTTATTATAGTGAATGAAAATCAGGAAACAAACATCAGT
>CAZYWI010000060.1:0-3138 GCA_964651585.1 uncultured Candidatus Saccharibacteria bacterium
ATTTCGCTCCGCTCCCTTAAGGATAGCATTATCATGAGCCCAAATGCAACAATTAAGCCCAAAATAAATGTTATTGTATATCCGAATGGACTAAATATAGTATCAACTAAAAAAGGATAATCTAACTTATGAATTCCCCACAAAATTAATCCAATTGCCGGTAAAAGTGAGTAATTTTTAACTCTTCGTAATAATATTATGCCGAGAGCAATCTCTGTAAATCCATAAGCGAAATATATAGGTATTCTTGACCATATTGTAGGCAAAGAAAGTAGAGGGGAAATAATAGATATTGCAACGAGGAATATAGAAAATAGATATGTAAGTTTTTTTATTCTCTTACTTTTTAAGTCTAAATATGCAAAAATACCAAAAATTAGGAAAATTATTGAAATTGAAGTAAGAAGATTAGAAGAAATATGAAGGCAGACAAAATATTGTTCAAGCTTAATAATCTTGAATATGTGAGAGAGCCCATATATAAACCAAGATAAGCTAAAATATAAATAAACGCTCTTTTTTCTAATAATATAATAATAAAAGAAAACCACGCACACGGTGAGATTAACAATCATTGAAAAATCATTGAAAACTGAGTAAATTCCCTAAGAATAATCTCATCTTTTAGAAGTTCAATCATATTTATGTATCCTTTCCCAAATTTCTCTTATGTCTAAAAACTATTAGAACGCAAATTCTTTAACTTTCACTTTTATTTGGAATTATCATTAGTAGATTAAATCTACTTTTCGTAGAAACGTAAAAATCTGCCACTTAAAAATAGATACACCAAGAAGTAAGCCGAATTATTGAATTTACTAATAAAGGCGCTATATAAATTACATCATTTAATACTTTATCCATGATTATATTTATAGCAAAATATCTCAAAATATCTTTTGTTCTCAATATCTATTTGTAAATTTCATAATTTATTTTAAAAATATATAAAGAGCTGCTAAATCTTGAATTAGATTAAAGCCCAAAAGGTTGATGAAAAATTTTATGCCTTACAGCTTATGAAGAGGAGATAAAAAATATTAGAACAACTATTTAATCCAGCAAATTATATTATTAATTTTTATTCAATACCAGTTGCATTGGCTTCTATACTTGTAATTCTATTTGGGATTTATGTACTACTCGAAAATGTGAAGTCTATAATAAATATATCCTTTTTTATAAGCTGTTTGAGTGCTTTTATGTGGCTTAGTGGAATGGCTTTGTATTATTCTATCAATAATTCAGAGTTAGCTATTCCTTTCTATTTGCACTATACACTTGCGGGAATACTGTTTATAGGCCCAACAGTCTATTTTATGACAGCTTCAATTCTCGGAATCAATAAAAAGAAAAGAAATATTATTATTGCAAATTTTGTAGTAATGCTGATTCTTTACCTTCTCTCGCAAAAAGAAAACTGGCTAATTACTGGAGAAACAATATATTTCTGGGGAAGATGTCCTATTTACGGAAATCTTTCTTACTTAATGCTTACAGCTTTTATAATTATGATGGTTGCATCACTCGCACGGCTCTATTTAGCATTTAGAAGTAATAAAGCAAGTGCAGAAAAGGACCAACTTCGTCTTTTAACAATAGCTTTATTTATTGCATCTTTTGGCTCCATTGATTTTATTTCCTGTTATGGTATAGAAGTCTATCCAGCTGGTTATATTTTTATCCTGGCTTTTATAGCGATACAAACATATTCTATAATAAGATATAGTGAAGTTAAGTCAGCATTAATTGTCCAAAACACACCAAACGGTGTAATCATTATGGATAGAAATGGCTTTATCACTCTAATAAATCCTAACGTAGATAAACATTTGGGGTTCAATTTTTCAAATTATTTGGGGAGAAAAATCTTTGATATTAAAGTAACAAATAGTGATGAGAAATTAGAAATAGATATTTTAGCAAGTCTTTTTGAGCAATTTATCTCTTCATCTGTTAGTATATCAGATGAAGTTATTTATTTTCCGTTATCGAAAAAATATGTAAATATTAGAGCTGCAAAAATAAATGATAGATTTGGCAATGTATTAGATATCGAAATGGTACTAATAGATATTACAAAACAGAAAACTTTAGAAGAAGAATTAAGAGAATATCAAGAAAACCTCGAGGATTTAGTTAAAATACGCACAAAAGAATTAATAGAATCTCATGAGAAATTGGAAAAAGCTTATGAAGAATTAAAAACAATTGATCAATTGAAGAATAACATAATTTCAAATGTGAGTCATGAACTAAGAACACCTCTTACAGTTATTAAAAGCTCTCTTGAATTACTGAAAGAGCTCGTTAGCTTAGACAATAACGCTAAACAGATTATAGATGCAGCTGAGCAGGCAGTAATAACACAAAGTTATGTTATTCAAAATTTGACAGAGGCAGCGTATCTTGAGAATGAAAAAGTTTCCTTAAATATTTCCGAATTTGACTTAACTGATTTGATAATCGAAACCTGTGATAAGTTTAAATTAAATCCATTAACTACAAAAAATGAAATAACGATAAACTACGATATACAAAAAAATATACCAACAATAAAAAGTGATTATAAAAAGTTGGAGCTGATTTTGGATAATTTAATCACCAACGCAATAAAGTACAATAAACCTAATGGAGTTGTTACGATTACCGCAAAAAAATTATTAGATTTAGAGGTAATAGAGATCTGCGTTAGTGATACGGGTATTGGTATATCAAAAGATAATTTAGATAAAATATTTGATCAATTATACCAGATAGATAGTTCTGCTAATAGAAAGTTCCCAGGAATAGGTATGGGGTTATTTATAGTAAAAGAATTTACAAAAATTTTAGGTGGTAAAATAAAGGTTGAGAGTATAGTAGGTGAGGGGAGTAAATTCTATCTAATAATACCAATTAGTATCTCCTAAATTTTAAGCAACATCACATAAGTATTAATTTAAATCATTCGTCTGCATCCAACTATCGGTACATTTTGCAAAACTAATCTAAGGTTGAAGAGCCTCCTCAACATTGCCATCAACTGATATGATAACTTCCTTAACTTCTGGAAACTGTTTCAAAGTTTCAGTTATTGTTGCTCTAATGGCTGCAACTCTACAAGAGCCACCGGGATTTAGGTTCGAAAAGTCAATT
>CAZYWI010000061.1:0-3122 GCA_964651585.1 uncultured Candidatus Saccharibacteria bacterium
ACTGTCTTATTTTAACCAATAAGAATCTTTTTGTCAATCAAAATAACAAAGGACTCAATTTTCAATGTTGGGACATTATTATTTAGTTAACGAGTCAACGAATTAATGAATTGAAATAATTAACAATCAATAATTAACAACTAAAATAAAATGGGTATAGTTTAGGGCTAAGAGTTAAAAGGATTTTTTACCCTAAACCTTACCTTTTCACCATACTGGCTTCCTAACCCTTAAACTCTTCACCCTAACCAGTTCATTAACGACTGGCGCTGTCGTTAATTTCAGGATACTGAAAGATACACAAAACCCTCAATATTGTCGTTCGTATCACTTAAGATATTTTCAACCCCAGATAATAAACTATTTTCTCCGTTTGCTTCTTTCTTGAATAAAATCTTTTAAATTGATGTTTGGGTTATTTAAATACTTTTTCCAAAAAGGAAGTAATTCTCTTTCTATTTTCCTTAATTTCTGATGGCCGACTCTCAATCTATCTTCTTGAAAATATTGTCCTTTTTTATTTAATCTAATCCTTAATTCATTATCAACGGCAAGTTCGATGACAGCATGAACTATATCTCTATTACTTTTTTCATTCCAAAATAAAATATGCATAATTTCGTGGCAAAGATATACAATTGAATAATTTAGCCAATCCTCAGAATGTCCCCATACAATAATTTTGGAATTTAATGCCATACCATTTCTAAGATTAGGATGTGTTATATAAACAGATATTTCTTGCTCCGGTAAAGGCATTCTAATAATGTTTTCTAATTCTAGTAAAGCTTTAGTTCCTTTCTTCTCCCATTCCTCTTCCACCCAATCCCGATATTTAATAGTCTCTTCTATTAATTTTTTTACTTCTGGAGATTTTAACCAATCCTTCAGTAATTTTTCTGACTTTATGGCTAATGTTTTAAGTGAAATTCTAGATAAAAGAGGCCATTCAGCAAACCCGGCCAAAAAATAACATTCTTGAGGATATTTATCCCATTTATCTAAAGTAAAACTAGACCATTCTTGAAAAGGTTCATTTTGCTGAATTTGATTAAAAGCCGAAAGGAAAACGTATTTTTCTTCTACCAAAAACTTTAATTTCATTATTTTTATTTTATCATTAAATTTTAATTTTACAAATTTGTAAAATTAAATTTGGTCCCATTCATGTGTCATAAATTGACAAAATAAATTAATTATATTATCTTATAATTAATTTTTGTACTTTTAAAATTTCAAAAAGAGGTGATAAAAAATGAAAAAAAATTCTAGTAAAACAAACAGAAACGCACCTAACGAAAACCTTGGCAAATGCATTATTTCTATTAAGAAGAACCATAAAAAAGTTAAAATTCAAGGTCAACGCTGCAGGCCGGGTCCGTGTTCTCCAAAGTGGTAACTGTTAACTAAATAAACTTGGAAGGAAAAAGAGATTTTAAAATCTCTTTTTCCTTCCAACCACTAAAAAGGAGGGAAATAAAATGAAGAAGAAGAAAAATATAGGAAATGACTTATGGCTTGTTGAAGGATCAAGCAAATCAGCAATTTATGATTTGTTAGAAGACACAATCATCCAAATCACAAAAAGGGCAGGATCTTTTTTGGATAAGATTGCAGATAATAATAAAAATCGTAAAGAAAAAGTCGAGGCATTGAAAAGATCAGACGATCTTTTCAATGCTTTAAAATCAGAAAATTGCTTAGATAGAATATTTAAAAAAACAAGCAACCCAGCATTTAACTATCCTAATTATATGATATGGGTAGAAATTACTAATAGATGCAATCAAAAATGTTTACCCTGCTATGCAAATTCTACTCAAAAAGGAAACTCAATCGATACAGAATCACTAAAAAATATTATTTATCAAGCATCAGAACTAAAATTTAAGCAAATTCAATTCACCGGTGGTGAACCTCTGCTCTATCCTAACATTTGGAATATTGTAGAACATACTAGAAATCTACAAGGTATTCCAAATATAGAAATCTATACAAATTTAACCCTTCTAGAGGATAAAGATATTGATTTAATAAAAAAATATCAAGTCAAAATTGCTACAACTTTAATGGGCAGTTGCCCCGAAGTCCATGACAAATGTACACAATTAAAAGGAAGTTTTAATAGATTTATAAGCAATATCCGTAAAATTAGAGACGCACAAATTGATTTTCGAGTGGGGGTTATAAAATTACCGGAAAACCAAAATGATCTACCCTTTATCGAAGAATTGATGCATAAAGAAAACCTCATTTCTCCAGAAGAATCTTGTTTAACTGACAATGTTCGCCCTGTAGGCCGTGGAAAAAAATACTCATTATTCTATTCAAATCAACCCAATGATTTATATTTACATATAAACAGGGATTTTTTTAATATGGCATGTCATTGGAATACCTGTTGGGGCGGAGAATTAGCCATAACGAGTAAAGGAGAAATTTTACCCTGTGTTTTTGCCAGAAAACAAGTTATAGGTAGTATTTATCAAAAGAGTCTGAAAGAAATTATTAATGGTCCCAGCCAAAAATATTGGTGCATTAAACCGGATAAAATAAACAAATGCAAAGATTGTGAATATCGTTATGCTTGCTTAGACTGTAGGGTACTTTCAACCCAACATAACCAAAATCTATACAACGAGCCGATTACTTGCAATTACAATCCTTATATTTAGTAAAGAGACCTTTAAATGGTCTCTTTATTTTTAGGTTCTTAGGCTTTATATTGACTTTTTGAGACTCTATATCGAGACTATATCAAGGTTGAACCTCGATAGATTTGAAATACCTATGAGATTGCCGCGGTCGGTTTTCAGCCTCCTTCGCAATGACAAAAAGTGAGTTATTGTAAGAACACTACCCCTTCTGTCATTGCGAGGAATGAGCAAAGCGAATGACGAAGCAATCTCTACCGAAGGTAGATACCAATGGTAAATATTTAATGAATCTCCCTTCGGGAGGGATCGCCACGGCCTTCGGCCTCGCGATGACAGTAAACTATCAATTTTCAATATTTGAACAACGCAAGTCGACTAACGGCTCACGATGTTGCTAATTAAATTAGATGCTAAAAAATTTCTAAAATTGGCAATAAACTCTGACCAGTCATTTCTTTGGAAGCT
>CAZYWI010000062.1:0-3095 GCA_964651585.1 uncultured Candidatus Saccharibacteria bacterium
GCCCAACATCTAATTATCCAGTATAGTACTGGCAGATTCGGTTTAAACGAAGAAATATTACAACAAGCTGATGCTATTGAAATTAAAATTGGTCAAGGAGCAAAACCTGGCAGTGGCGGATTCCTCCCCAAAGAAAAAATAACAGAAGAGATAGCTCAAATTCGTAAAATTCCTATGAATGAAAGCATACATTCACCTGCATATCATAAAGATATCAAAAACGTTCAAGATTTAAAGAAAAAAATTAGCTGGCTAAGAAAATTAACTAAGGGCGTCCCAATTATTATTAAATTAGGAGCTGGCGACATTGAAAAAGACATTAAAATAGCAATTCAAGCCAAACCAGATATCATTGCTATTGATGGTATGGAAGGAGGCACTGGTGCTTCTCCAGAAGTATTATCTAACGAATTAGGCATTCCTACTTTAGCTGCCTTAGTGAAGGCTAGAGCAACTCTTAACAAGTTAAAAGCACCTCAAGAATTATGAATTGGCGGCGGATTTTATAAAGGGGGAGATGTTGCTAAGGCTTTAGCCTTAGGAGCTGATGTAGTTTTTATGGGCAGCGCTTTATTAGGGGCCATGGGTTGTCTTGGTTGTGGTCTCTGCTATAGCGGGCAATGTCCAAAAGGAATTGCTACTCAAGATAACCGATTAAGACAAAATCTCAATATCGAAGAAGCAGCAAAATATATTGCCAATTTTTTAAAAAACTGTACAGAAGAAGTAAAAATGATAGCAGGAGCTTGCGGCAAAAATAATATTTATCACTTAGATAAAAATGACTTGCGCTCCTTAGATGAAACAACAAGTAAAATTGCTAAAATTCCTTTGGTTTAAATAAAACCATAAAATAAATGCCGAAGTTGAGAGTCAAAAACTTATATCATTATAATTAAAAAGTACGTACGAATGTACGTACTTTTAACTCTATACTATTGATATACCTCATTATTTTGACGAATTGAATGCTTATCAACCTATCGACTATTACTATTTTCTTATCTTATAATAAAAGGAGTAATCTTGCGCCTCAAAAAAATCAGCGGCAAACTTTGCGGCAAGAGCTGGATCATAATACTTACAAGAGAAAATATCTAAATAAATATTATTTGTTTGGTTTACAAAATGAGCCGAAACTAAAGAAGTTTCAATTAATTGAGTCATTGAAAAACCAGATACTTTGGGATCTTCTCCAAAATCAACAATTATACATTCTCCAAAACGTTTCATTTCTATTAGATCGCACAACTGTTTTACAAACAACTTTATTTTTTCACTATCTCTAATATAAACCGGATTACAGTTGTGTAAATCTATACCAGTATCTAAACCTCAGCCCTTATTTTGCTCAAAGCTTCTCCGGAGATCATCATCTCCATTATTTTTTTCTTCCATCGCTATAATTTAAAAATTTTATTAAAATGAAAACGTAACAAATCTTAGCAAATTTGTTTTAATAAATCAATAGTTTACTATTCAAAGAGTGCGCACGTCAGGGCTCGAACCTGAAACCTCTTGAATGTAAGTCAAGCGCTCTACCATTGAGCTACGTGCGCCTTTATATTTATGCTAATATTTTTATATTTTAAGAAACATTTTCCATAATTAACCGAGCGCAGCCTTCAGCGCACTCATTCCGGAGTAAACTCTATTACTACTGGGTTTAACCAATTAAACTCCTTATTGGGAAGTTTACCCGCTGAAACTCAATACTTTGAGCTCCAGTTCATTAAGCTACGTGCGCCTTTATATTTATGCTATCATTTTTAAATGTTTTGTTAGTACTCAGATTTAAAATAATTATTTTTTATAAATTCTTGTAGCACCTTTTCTTAATAATCCAACTTCTTTCTGGGTCAAGTCTATTAATGTCGACGGTTTACTAATAATCTTACCACTGTCTAAATAAAAAACTTTCTTGCCAAAATATTTTTTTGCTTGAGTCACGGTAGTTGCTGGTGGATAGCCTTCAATATTAGCACTTGTCGAAACTAAAGGCCCAACTGTCTTCAGTAATTTAATCAGATTTTTCTTAGCTGGCAACCTAAAAGCTAAAGTTTGCCTTCCTCGATGAAGATACACAAATTTTTTTGGAGAACATTTTAAAACCACACTTGTTTTGCCTGGTCAACATTGATTTAACACCTGTTTTTGCCAAGAAGTTAACTTGACACCAAATTTTTTCAAATCATTAAATGAAGAAATTAAAACGATTAGTGGTTTTCGGGAATCGCGTTTTTTGAGCTGATAAATTCTATCTACTGCCTGAGAATTAAAAGCTAAAGCTGTAAGACCATAAATAGTATCAGTCGGTATTACTCCTACTCAACCCTCAAGCAAAAGCATGGCGGCTTTCTCTCAAGAATCATTTTTACTACCATGAAAACCGCCGAGAGAATAATTAGACTTTATCACTCGATGACAAGGTATTTCTCTGTTTTTATTATTTGCTAAAATATTACCCACGGCTCGCGTAGCATTAATATTCCCAACTTTTTTAGCTATCTCTTGATATGTAAAAACTTGGCCTCGAGGTATTTTTTTCACTTGTAAAAGAACTCTCTGCTTAAAATCGAACATAACTCTTTCTAAATTATTGATTTTCTTATCTTAAAATAATAGTGGACCTGATGGGTGACGCTCCCACTACCTCTTGTATGCCATACAAGCGCTCTACTGTTGAGCTACAGGCCCATATATAGTTTGTATTACTCCTTTGAAATTGATTGCAACTAAATTATATCATACTCACAATAAATTTTCAAGACTGGTGTCCCTAGGAGGATTCGAACCCCCATCCAAAGCTTAGGACGCTTTTGTTCTATCCTATTGAACTATAGGGACAAAATATCTTTTTATTAGTTTAACATAAACATGACAAAAAAGAAAGACTACTCGCAAATTCTCGCCATTGAAATTATCATCATTATTAGTTATGATATAGCAACTTGATTTTTAACTATAAATATGATAATATAAAAATATTAATAATTATGGCCGACAAAATGAAGCAAAACTAAATGTTTCCTTAAAATTCATTTTAATTAATAACAATGTGCTGGAGTAGCTCAGTGGTAGAGCGCGTGCCTGAA
>CAZYWI010000063.1:0-3088 GCA_964651585.1 uncultured Candidatus Saccharibacteria bacterium
AATGGAAGCAAAATTAGATAGCCAAGGACGAATTCTGCTAGCGGATTTTTTGAAGAATTATGCAAAAATTGCTAAAAATGTTGTAATTGTGGGACTATATGATAGATTAGAAATTTGAGATGAAGCGGAGTGAGAAAAATATAAACAGCAAACAGAAAAGGATTCCAATGAAATTGCCGAGCACCTTACAAATTTAGGAATTTAGTATAAAAATTTAAATTTCAAATTACAAATTGCTAAATTCTCGCATCAAATATTTTTTATTTTTGATTTATTTTGACAGTTTTAATGTTGATTTATTAATATGCATATTCCTGTTCTTTTAAAAGAAGTGATTAACTATTTTGATCCTAAACCAAATGAGAACTACATTGATGCTACTTTAGGTGAAGGAGGACATTCTTTAGAACTACTCAAAAGAACTGCGCCTTATGGCCGCCTTTTAGGCATTGATTTAGACAAAAGAAATATTGATTTTTCTGCTCAAAGGTTTTTAAAAAACCAGATTATTTCTCAGAGGTTTATTTTAGTACAGCGCAACTTTAAAGATATTAAAACTATAGCGCAAGAGTACGAGTTTAAAGAAGTTAGCGGTATTTTATTTGATTTAGGATTAAATACGTATTTTTTAGAAGCATCTGGCCGAGGATTTAGTTATCGTAAAAACGAACCTTTAGATATGAGATTTGATCCTGGCTCGTTATCTTTAACAGCTCGGGATATCATTAACAAATACAGCGAATTAGCTCTTCAAAAAATTTTTCAAGAATACGGCGAAGAAAAATACAGCAAAAGGATCGCCTCAAATATTATTAAAATTCGAACTATTGAGCCCATTGAGACCACTCAAGATCTGGTAGACATTATTAAAAATTCAATTCCTGGTCCTGAGTTTCAAAAAATTCATAGTATTTCTCGCATTTTTCAAGCATTGAGAATTTATATCAATGACGAGTTAGAAAATTTAAAAGTTGCTCTATTATCCTCTTTAGATTTGCTTTCTTCTAATGCCGAATTAATAGTGATTTCTTTTCATTCTTTAGAGGATAGAATAGTCAAAAATATTTTTAAAGAAGCTGCCAAGACTAAAAAATTTCAGTTACTAACTAAAAAGCCAATCACCCCAACACCAGAAGAAATAAAAAGTAATTTTTCAAGTCATAGCGCCAAAATGAGGGTTATTAAAAAATTATCATCTTAATTCTAAAGGTAAAGGATAAATATGATCTTCAAATAAATTAATTTTATAAATCAAATTTAACAAATAAATTTAAATTATGACAATAATAAACCATTATTATAAGCGTTCAAACGCCGCTGTTTGAGAAACATTTTTACCGCAACCTTTTTATTCTAACAAAAAATACCAGCCCGCCCAAATGAAGAAAAGGTTTTATAAAAAAGTTGCAGAGATAAAGAATATTTTTTGAGGAGAAAAAGCAGCATCGGCAAGCGCCTTATATTTGGCAATTATTGTCTTGGCTATTTTGTTAGTGGGTTATTTAGGCCTTTTTACTAATATTACTAAATTAGATTATCAGATTTTTACTTTAAAGACAGATATTCAACGCTTAGAGCGGGAAAATAGCGATCTAAAAGAAAAATATGTTCAAAATATGTCTCCAGAAAGCATCAAGGAATGAGCTCTAAAAAATGGTTTTGCTGAAGCCGGCGAGGTATCTTATTTTGATGTTGAATTCAATCCTTTGGTGCTCAACGAGCAAAGTAATTTTTAGTAATAAGAGCTAAACAATGAGTTCGAAAAGGAATAAATATCACTCTACTCAAAAAAAGTACAACACTCGTTTATTTTTGCTAAGTGCTGTTTTAGGCACTTTAGTAATTATTCTTATTGGCTGATTATATTCTATACAAATTAAACAGCATAATATATTTATTCAAGAAGCTAAAGCCGTGCAGGAAACTAAAAAAGATATTCAACCTAAAAGAGGCATTATTTATTTTCAAGATAAAGAAGCTAATTTAGTGCCAGTGGCTATTAACAAAAATTATAAGTTAATTTATGCCGTTCCCGAAACAATTCAAAAAGAGAATAAAATAGCCGATACAGCAAAAACGTTAGCTACCCTTTTAAATTTAGATTATAATAATTTAGTAACAAAATTATCAAAGAAAAACGATCTTTATGAAGTTATCGCACAAAAAATTGATGATGAAGAAAAAGTCAAACAAATACAAAGTCTAAATCTTAAAGGAATTTATATTAGTGAGGAAAATAGCCGTTATTATCCCTTAAATGATTTAGGCTGCCATATTATTGGTTTTGTTGGGGAAACAAAACAAAGTGAAGGAAAAAAGGAGGGACTTTATGGATTAGAAAAATATTATAATGATGTTTTGGAAGGAAAAAAGGGAGTTTTTTATGGCGTCCGGGATGCGCGAGGTAGATTGGTTCGCTCTTTATTTTCTAATGAAGAAGTAGTGGCTGATGGTTCTTCACTTGTTACTACTATTGATAAAAACATTCAATATAAAATAGAAGAAGAATTAGCAAATTTAATTGAAACACGCCAAGGTGTATCTGGCTCGATTATTGTAATGGAAGCCCGAACTGGTAAAATTTTAGGATTGGCCAACTGACCAAAATATAATCTTAATAATTATTCTCAAGTGAAAGATTATTCAGTTTTCAAAAATTTGGCCATTGAAGATGCAGTGGAAATTGGATCAGTGATGAAAATATTAACTATGGCCGCTGGTTTAGATAGTCACGCCATTACTCCTCAGACTACCTATATTGATAAAGGTTATGTTACAATTGACAAAAAAACAATTAAGAATTTTAGGAATGAAGTATATGGAGAAGCAACAATGACAAAAGTTTTAGAAAAATCAATTAATACTGGCGCTGTTTTTGCCGAGCAGCAAACTGGGCACAAAATATTTCTTGATTATCTGAAAAAATTTCGCATGGATGAATTAACGGGAATTGATTTACCTTTTGAGGCTCGAGGAGATTTATCAAATTTAGAGCGTAAAGATACAAGAGATATTTATTTTGCTACCGCCAGTTTTGGTCATGGTATTTTAGTGACGCCGATAGCACTGTTGCGTGCTTATAGTACTG
>CAZYWI010000064.1:0-3076 GCA_964651585.1 uncultured Candidatus Saccharibacteria bacterium
TCTAATTCTCGTTTTAATTCTTTAACTTGATTTTGTAAGGAGTGATATTCATATACCTTTTGAACAAAATGCTGTAGTTCCTGGAAGCCAAAGGGTTTTAGTAAATAATCATAAGCACCTTTTTTTATAGCTTCTACAGCTGATTCTATTGATCCGTGTGCAGTAATTATTACAACGGTTGTCTCGGGATGTTCTTTCTTAATTTCTGTAAGTAAATGAATACCATCATAGGGATACATTTTTAAATCAAAGAACGCAAAATCATATTGGTAAATTTTTATGTTTTCTAATGCAAGAGCAGGGTCGTTAAAAGCTGTTACTTCAAATTCTAAAGACTCAAAACATATTGTTAATGTTTTTAATATATTTGGTTCGTCATCTACTAAAAGAACTTTTCCTTTCATTATTTCTCCAAAGAGTTAAGATTTAATTGGAATAGTAAACATAAAAGAACTACCTTTTCCAAGTTTACTTTCTACCCATATTTTGCCACTATAACTTTCTACAATTTCTTTTGAAATTGCTAAACCAAGACCTACACTTCCAGGTGAAGTTTCGACAGACTCCTTAAATTGAAAAAATTTATCGAATATCATGCTTTGATGTTCTTCTGGTATTCCTCTACCAGTATCGGTTATTTTAAATAATATATTTTCATCAATTTTTTTTACTTCCAGGAAAACTGAACCACCTGGGTTGGTGTATTTTAATGCGTTATTAAGTATGTTTGTTAGAACAGTAGAAATTTGAGATTTATCAACAAAAATATTGGGTAAATCATTTTCAAGATCTATGTTAAGGGATACATTTTTATCTTTAAAAGGTAACCAAAGAGGTTTTAATGTAAACTCTACTATTTCGTTTATTGATACTAATTCTTTTTTTACAATTTCGCGTCCCGCTTCTAATCTTGATAGTTCAAGAAGTTCTTTTGCCATTTTTCTCAATCTTTTTAGATCATCGTTAGTTGATTCTAAAAGTTCTTTTTGTTTTTGACTTAATGGGCCAAGTATTTCTTGATTTAAAATATCAATACTCATACTAATTGATGTAAGTGGCGTTCTGAACTCATGAGATATTGTTGCCATAAAATCTGATTTTAGTCTATCAAGTTCTTTAAATCTTGTAACATCCTGTAATATAGTTACTACTCCTAAAATATCACCTGTAGCACTTAACATAGGGGTGAGTTTTGGACGGTAATATTTTTTATCATCTTCTTTACCTAATGCAAGATAGGGTGTTGTATCAACGCTTAATGGTTTTTTTGTCTCGATAACTTTTTGTATCCAATCAAAAATTTTGTTATTTGAAATAACCTCTTTAATATTTTTATTTAAGGCTGATTCTATTGTTACATCGAAAATTTCTTCTGCTATTTTGTTTATCAATATAATGTTGTTATTTTTATCGGTTACAATAATCGCTTCAGAAATACTTTCAACAATGCTTTCAGATTTCTTTTTTTCTGCGATTATCAAATCAATATTCATAGATTCATATCTTTGCAATCTATTCATCATCATTTTCAATTCTTCGGTAAGTTCCCCTATTTCATCCCCGGAAGGGGGTTCTAATTTAAAATCAAGTTTGCCTCCTCGAATTTGTTGAATAGTATTTATTAGTTTTAGAAGAGGTTGAATTAGATATTGAGAAAATAGCCATACTGCAAAAGTAGCAAAGGCAACAGAAAGTATCGAAGCAATTAATACAATTAATATTGAGCCAGTAGTGATTTCTTTCGCTAACGAGAAGGTTTGTTCCATGTCTTCTTGATTCTTTTCAAGAAGTATAAAGCATTTTTCTCTTAAGACTTGAAATACGGGTTCTAATGTATTAAAATAAAAAGCCTGTGCAAGATCTTTTTTGCCTGTTTTTACAATTTTTGTTAAAGAGTCTGTTGCAAAAATATAGAATTCAAAATAAAGATTCATAGTATCGATAATATTACGTCTATCTTGATTCTTTACATAAGAGTTCCTAAGGTTACCCATTATCGCAGAAAAAGTATTTTTATACTCTTTAAATATTCTTTCACCAGTTGGTGTTTCGTTACTTAAAATATATAATTGTGCGTTATTTTGACGTTCAATTGATTCAAGCAATCCTTCTACCCATACAACATTTCTGTAATTTCTTTTTAAAACGATATCAATTGTTCGATCAATATTTGAAAACTGGAATATTGCAATAATCGCAACAATTAATGTTAGTATAACTAATACAGAATAACTTAAAACTATTTTTGATTTAATAGTTTGAAACATTTTATGATTTATTCTTTTTTTCTAAGTATTTATAACCTGCTACTATTGCCTGACCAAGAGCGATTCCCCCATCATTAGGGGGCACCAAACGATGAGTATAGACTACAAAATTATTTTGAGTTAATTTATTATACAGATTTTTTAACAAAAAGCTATTCTGAAAACAACCACCACTTAATACAACATCATTTATTCCTCTTTCATCTCGTATTTTTGTTGCAATGCTATTCAATAGTTCAATAATGGTTATATGGAATTTTCGGCTAATAATATTTCTATCTGTTTTTTTATGTATATCTTCAACTATATTTTAATAATATTTTCAGTAGAAATATTATTGTTTTCATCAAATGAGTAATAATAGAATGAGTTTGAAATTTCATCAGTACCTTGCAATAGTGCTTCTAATTCAATTGCTGCTTGACCTTCATAACTAACAAAAGATTTTACATCCAGTAAAGCAGAAACAGCATCAAATAAACGACCAAGGCTTGAGGTCATCTGAGTGTTAATATTTCTTTCTATCATTCTAATGATGGTATAAATCTTATTCTCATCAAGATTTTTAAGTAGTGGAATTTTAAGTTTGAAAATATCATCTTTATATGTTTGATATAAGTAAGCAATTGCTATACGCCACGGTTCTCTTATTGCCAAATCACCACCAGGTAAAGGCATGTATGAAAAATGAGAATATCTCTCATAGTAAGTTAAATCAGATATTAATACTTCTCCACCCCAAATAGCGTTATCGGTGCCATAACCCAAACCATCCATTGCGAAACCAATTACTTTGCTATCAATGCAGT
>CAZYWI010000065.1:0-3071 GCA_964651585.1 uncultured Candidatus Saccharibacteria bacterium
TGGGCAAATTGTCTTTCTTCTGGCAGGACACCACCTTCGCCGCTATTTTCTAAGGTATTAGCTAAAGTCGAGGCTTTAGCTAAAGCAGTTTTAGCTTCACGCGAAAGAGCACCGAAACTCATTGCACCCATTACCACCGGTATCTCAATTTTTATTGGTTTGCTGCTTAATTTGCCAATAATGGTATTACTTTTAATATTTTCTTGATAATAATCTATGGGTCTTTTTGCTAATTGGGCCGGAACAAAAGTTAAATTATCAAAACTAATTTTTCCCCATTTACTAGATCGGCCGCTTTTTGTTGGTACATGTTCAATGCGATTTTTAACTTGTTTTAATCAATCTTGTTCCATAATTTAAGGTTTATAAAATAAATTTTAATACGCTGTTAATTATAAACAGCAGCTAAAATTCGAGCCTTAATAATTTTAGTAATTAGTATAATATATTAGAGATAAAAAAGCAATATTTTGGAATACTGGGATATATTTGGTTTGTTTATCCTTTTGCCAAGCATAAAGCAATAATTTTATGGGCGCCATTTATTTTTAAAAGTTTTGCAGCCTCACCCAGAGTGGCTCCTGTTGTGATAACATCGTCGATCAAAATGATATTTTGATTGCGAATTTGTTCTTGACACTGTGGCTGTAATTGAAAAATATTTTTTACATTTTCTTTTCTTTTTTCATAATCATCTATTTGCGCTTGCGCAGGATTGTTTTTTATTCTTGTTAGAATAGTATCGTTATAAAGAAAAGAAAATTGATTACTAATTTCTTGTGCTAATAGTTTTGCTTGGTTAAAACCTCGCTGTTTTTCTTTTCTAGGGTGTAAAGGAATAGGGATGATAATTCATTGCTCTTTTTGAAAAACTTCTTGATATTCATCAATAACTTGATTTAAAATTTGTCCAAAAGGGTTAGCCAATGATATGAGGCCTTGATATTTAAAAGCCCGAATTAATTTTTTTGCTAAATTATCCTCATAGGATAAGGGCGAGGCGACCGCCATAATAGGTGATTTATACCTATGAGTTTTACAAGCAGAAAAATTATTAGGGCTTATTCTTTTTTGACAAACCGGGCAATAGAAAGATGATTTGACGGCCAGCAGCTGAAAACAATTAGGGCATAGAGGATAGTCATTTTGGCAGTATTGATAGCACCCAAGACATTTTCAGGGAAACAGGCAATTTAATATTTGTTTTTTAGTGTTTGACAAATTCATTATTTTTTTGTTATTATATAATTATGTTAATAAAGTACTTGTATTTATTTAGATTTTGTATTATAATTTATATAAGGATATTCACCCCATAAATTATATATCAAATTTAATTAATTAGCAATGAGTTTATTATCAAAAACATCATTAGGTATTGATATTGGTACGACATCTATTAAAGTAGTAGAGCTGGCTCATCGTGGAGGTGTGCCTCGTCTTGAAAGTTATGGAATTTTAGAAAATTATGCTCATTTGGCAAGAATTAACGAAGCTATTCAAACTAGTAATTTTAAAATAGTAGAAAAAACCACTGCTCAATATTTAGCCAATTTATTAAAGCAAAGTAAAATTAAAACGCGCGTCGCTAATATTTCACTTCCATCATTTTATACCTATATGAATTTGATTGAACTACCGCATTTAAATCCCAAGGAGTTAGATAAAGCAGTTCAATATCAGGCGCGCCAATATATTCCTATTCCTTTGCAAGATGTTATTCTTGATTGGCAAGTAGTTTTGCAAACACCAACGCGGATGCATATTTTATTAAGCGCTGTTCCCAAAGATATAGTTGAGAGGTATTCTACATTAGCTAAACTGGCGGGTATTAAAATTAATATGTTAGAGATGGAAGTGATTAGTCTAATTAGAGCGTTACTCAAAAATGAAAAAGGGCTTGTGGCTTTAGTTGATATTGGAGGACGAGCTACTTCTATTTGTATTGTAGACAATAGCATTCCTCAAATAATGCGTACTCTTGATATGGCTGGCGGCGATTTAACTCAAGTAATTGCTACTGGTTTGGGTATTGCACCGCTTAGGGCTGAGGAGATTAAAAGACTATATGGTTTAGTGCCTCCCCAAGGTCAGGAAGACGTGGCTCGATTGATGGTGCCTTTACTTGATGTGATTAAACAGGAAGTTTTGCGAGAGATTTCAAATTTCTATAAAAAGACTAATAGACAAATAGAAAAAATTTATTTAACAGGTGGCATAGCTAATTTACCTGGTATTATCGACGACTTTATCAGAGATACTCGTTTGCCAGTAATTAAGGGGGACCCATTTCTGCTAGGCAACGTGCAATATGATAAAAAATTAGAGCCGATTGTTCGAGAACTGGGTACCAGCCTTTCTGGAGCTTGCGGTTTAGCCCTAAGAGCGTTTGAAAAATAATTTCCGAGCAATTTTAATATTAACTTGTTTAATGATTATTCATTCTAGTTTTTGTTGATGTGAATAGGTATACAAAAATAATTTATCGAGATACAAAATCATTTATAATACAAAGGCTAAATTCTGAAGTCTTGCTGGCGGAGTAGTGGAAAAAATGAAAATTTTATTGATATCTTAAGAAGAAAAATACAAGAAAAAAACGAATATGAAATTGATAGATTCTTATCCTATTGATTATTAAATAATTCAGCCAGGAAATAAGAGAGATAAGAAAATTTATCAGTCAAGATAGGCTTGCAAGGTAGCTCTTTCTTATGGGCCTTTTGTTAAAGATCTGGGGGAATATTATTCAAATTAAATTAATTAACCCGCGCCGTTATAAAGAATATTTTGATTAAGGTAAAATAGGTGGTAGGTTAATATAAAGGGTGATTGATGTTTTAAAGATTAAATCCTAAATTTATGCAATTTCTTCCAATTTCTCTTGACAAATTATTAAAAATATGCTATAATATATATTATAGCATATTTTTCATATTTTTAAGGAAAATTATGGTATGATATATAAAAATAAAGTTTATTAATTTTGTATAATATAATTATCTAATGTAAGTAATATGAATAAATATCTCCAAAAAACATTGATTATAACTATTATTTTAGGTTCTTTA
>CAZYWI010000066.1:0-2962 GCA_964651585.1 uncultured Candidatus Saccharibacteria bacterium
TATAAACCTTTAAAAGACGGGGTTATCGCTGATTATAAAATTACCCGGGCAATGTTAAAGTATTTCTTTGATAAATCATTGGGACATTTTCGATTTGTCAAACCGGATTTAGTAATTTCTGCACCTTGTGGAGTTACTTCAACTGAACGCCGGGCTATTATTGATGCTGCTAAAGAGGCCGGGGCAAAAAACATTTATGTTGTTAAAGAACCAATTCTTGCCGCTTTAGGCGCTGGCATTCCTATTAATTCAGCTTCTGGCAATATGATAGTCAATATTGGTGGAGGTACTACTGAGGTTGCTGTTATTTCGTTGGGCGGAATAGTTACCTGAGCTTCAGCTAGGATTGCCGGTAATAAAATGGATAATGCTATTATTGATTATGTTCGAAAAAAATATAATGTTGTAATAGGCGAAAGAACAGCCGAAACAATAAAAATAGAAGTTGGAACAGCTTTACCCACTAAAGAAAAAAAAGAAATAGAAATCACTGGTGGTGATTTAACCGAAGGACTACCTAAAAACTTAATTATTTCCACTAATGAAACAGCCGAAGCCTTGGCTCTTGTATTAAAAGATATTGTTCAAGCCATTAAAAATGTTTTAGCTGAAACCCCCCCGGAATTAGTAGCAGATATTATGTCTCGAGGTATGTTTTTGGCGGGTGGAGGCGGTTTATTAAGAAATCTCGACGAATTGATTTCTAGACAAACTGGAGTACCAGTCTATGTAGCGGAAGATGCTTTATTTTGCACGGCCAAAGGTACGGGTATTATTTTAGATCATCTTGATACTTATCAAAGAACTATTACGGGTTCACGATAATTACTAAGAATATAACTACTTTAAATATGGCCGCCTTATTTCTTAATCAAAATATTAAAAATTTTTTAGCAAACCAAATTAGTCAAAAAAATCTTTTATCCCAAAGTTGATTATTCTATGGAGAAGAACATCTCGGCAAATTTACTACGGCTTATGAATTTATTAAAACCTTAGCTTGCGATAAAAAAAGTTGAGGAGGCTGTGGAATATGCCATAATTGTCAAGCTATATTAAATAAATGACATCCTGATATAATGATTTTTGAAACTAATGAGAAATTTATTAAAATAGAAAATGTCACTAAAATAAAAGAATTTCTTAGCTATAAACCACAACTGTCATCTAATCGCTTTGTTATTATTAACGAAGCAGAAAAATTAACCAACGACGCCGAGTCGGCACTCTTAAAAATATTAGAAGAACCACCCTTAAACAGCATCATTATATTAATCAGCTCTCAATACAAAAAACTTTTACCAACTATTTTGTCGCGCTTACTTAAAATAAGATTTTCTAAAGAGCCCAAGGCATCTCTAAAAACTTTTTTAAAGCAGCAATATCATTTAAGCGATGAAGAGGCCCTTTTCTATGTAATTCTATCGGATAATAAAATAGGTGCATCAGTAAATTTCATTCAAAATAAAAGCCTTTTTGAAAATAAAATTTATAATATTCAACTTCTCGGCGAAATTTTTCATAATAAATTTTCTGAAGTAAGTCAAATTATACAAAACATCACTGCTAATAACGAGAATGAAGAAACAGCCTATGAATCGCAAACCAAATTAATAAAAGACTGATTATATTTTCTACATCAATTAATGCTCTTTAATTTACAGATAGAAGAAAAAGAAAAAATTGCCACTCTATGAAATAAATATTTTAATTTTGATATCTCGGTGTTTTCAAGGCAACAAGCCAAATTTTTAAAAAATACTCTTAATCTCCTAAACTATGCCACAGATTACAATTTAAACAAAAAATTAATGTTTGAAGCCTATTATCTTACGCTGGCATAATTTTCCTCAAAGGAGGGACTTGTTTTAATTTAAAATTTATGATAGAATAATAACAACTAATTTTTAATATGCAAAGAGAAACAAAAAAAGATCAGTTTTTTGATTGAACAACCCCTAACCAGCAGACAAATAAAATTAAACACCAAAACCAAGATCTAAACCAATCAAAACAAAAAAAATCATTAGTGCAAAAAATTAATCAATATTTTTCAAAGCATAAAATTGTACCTTTTATTATTCTAATCATTGGCGTTTATATTTTATTAAATATTTTTTCAATTGCTTTCTATAATAAAGGTTATCGTGACGCCTTACAAATTCCTCGCGAATTAAAAATACCTATCAATATCAAAACTACTGACACCTCTAACAATCAACAAGTAGAAACAAAATTAGACTTCTCGATTTTTGTAGAAGTATTAAAAACGCTCCAGTCTAAATACTATGATCGTGATAATATTAATTTTGATAAGTTATTAGAAGGGGCTATTAAAGGAATGGTCAATAGTTTAGATGACCCATTTTCGGAATTCTTAACTGCTAATGATAAAAGGGAGATGGACATTGAATTAAGCGGTACATTCAATGGTATTGGAGCCGAAGTTAGCAAAAAAAATGGAAAAATTATTATTGTCACCCCACTCAAAAATACACCAGCCGACAAAGCAGGCCTATTACCCGGTGATGAAATTTTAGAAGTTGATAACGAACCTACCTACGATATGGATTTAGATACTGTAGTATCAAAAATTCGGGGTAAAAAAGGAACAAAGGTAGAACTTTTAATTAATAGACCATCTTGAGATAAACCACGTAAATTTGTCATTGAAAGAAACGCTATTAGCGTTCCGTCTTCAGAAATTAGCTATTTACCAAACAACATCGCACTTTTAAAAATCTATAATTTTTATCAACCATTAGATTTTGAATTTCCTCAAAATGCTTATGATCTAATTAACAAAACAAGTAAAGGAATCGTTCTGGATCTGCGAAATGATCCAGGGGGATACCTTGATACGTGTCTCAATATCAGTGACTGATTTTTCCAAAAAGGTGCGACTATTTTAATAGAAGACTATAAAAATGCCGCTCCACAAAAGCTATATAAATCATCACGA
>CAZYWI010000067.1:0-2901 GCA_964651585.1 uncultured Candidatus Saccharibacteria bacterium
TATCAGGGTTTTTAGACCTCAAGATTGACGTTATCATTTCACGATAGACGTGAAACGATAACAATAACCTAGATAATAACCACGAAGATGCTGATTTATGCAAGTGAAAATGTTTATTTTATGTTTTGTTTATAAAACTTGTACGTACGGCCGTACGTACAAGAAAAATATTTTGTACGTACAAAATATTTGTAGCTGGTTTATTGACTAATATGCTAACATTTCTAAGAATATCAGAATGTTGTTTCTTTATTTTTATATTGGTAGTTTAGAAATTAATATGGCCCCATGATGATCACGGTTATTTTTGGGTGTTATAAGCTATAAATAGAATGGTTGGCTTGTATTTTTATGTTTTTATGTGCTATAATAAAATTATAATAATTTTAAATTATTAATATGAACAATCCTCAAAATTCATTGAGCGAAATGTTATTAGATAAGGATTCGGACGCAAAGTTTAAAAAAGAGGGGCTGTTTGAGATTTTAACTCCTGAAGAAGAATTAAAAAGTCAATTATTAAGGATTGAAAAGGCCGGTAGAACTTGCTATAAATCAGAGAAAAAAGAAATCACCGAAGAAACGGCTGCTAATTTTGTTAGAATGTTGATCAAGCGTGGTCACGAAAGTGTCATCGAACATAGTTATATGACAGTCAAATTTTTTAATGTTTCCCGCGGATTTACTCATGAAATGGTAAGGCACAGATTATGCGCTTTTTCTCAAGAATCAACGAGATTTGTTGATTATGCTAAAGGTGGGACTGGGCCTGATTTAGATAAGTTTCAATGCAAATTCATTGTACCGCCCCACAAAAATATAGACGAAGAAATTGAATTAGAAGATGGCAGAAAAATGTCTTTTAAGGCAATGCTCGAAGAATGCGAGAAATTTTATCGTGCTCTTAGAAAACATAATTGATTACCAGAAGATGCCAGACAAATTTTACCAACTGCTATTTCCTCGGATATTGTTGTCTCTGCTAATTTGCGAGAATGAAGGCATATTTTTAAAATGAGGACTGATTTACCAGCGCATTGAGAAATTCGTGGAGTAATGGTTAAGCTTTTAGAGAAGGCGCAACAACTATTGCCCGGTATCTTTGATGATTTTGTAGCAGCAGGCGTTGATAATAACGGGCTCAAATATTATAAGCAAAAAATCCAAGAATAAATTATAAAAAACGCTATGAATAATCTTAAAAAAACTGATAAAGAGGTATATAACTTAATTAAAAAAGAAGAGGAACGTCAGAAGAATACTTTAATGATGATTCCTTCAGAAAATATTGCTTCAAAAGCAGTGCTTGAGGCTTTAGGTTCGTGTTTAACTAACAAATATGCTGAGGGCTATCCGGGTAAAAGATATTATCAAGGGAATGTTTTTGTTGATCAAATCGAAAATTTAGCGGTTGAAAGAGCTAAAAAATTATTTGGAGTGCCTTATGCTAATGTTCAACCCTATTCTGGATCTCCTGCTAATTTAGCGATTTATTTAGCTTTAATGAAACCCGGAGAAAAAATAATGGGCCTGTCATTATCTTCTGGGGGGCACTTAACTCATGGAGCGCCCGCGTCTTTTACAGGAAAATTATTTCAATCAGTTCCGTATCACGTTAATCAAAAAGGGCTTATCGACTACGAAGAATTGAAAAAAATAGCTTTTAAAGAAAAACCAAAAATTATTATCGCTGGCATTACTGCTTATTCAAGAATTTTTAATTGAAAAAAATTTGCTGAGATTGCCCAACAAGTTGACGCCTATTTAGTAGCAGATATTTCTCATTTAGCAGGATTAATAGTGGCGGGGTGTTATCCCTCTCCAAAAAATTATGCCGATATCATAATGACCACAACGCACAAAACCCTTCGTGGTCCACGGGGTGCTATTATTATGGTAACAAATAAAGGCATCAAAAAAGATAAAGATTTAACTAATAAAATTCAGAAAGCAGTTTTTCCAGGTTTGCAAGGTGGGCCCCATTTAAATAATATTGCTGCTATTGCTGTTTGCTTAAAAGAAGCTCAAACATTAAAATTTAAGAAATATATTCAGCAAGTGATAAAAAATGCCAAAATATTAGCTGAAGAATTAAAAAAATATCATTTTAACTTAATTTCTGGAGGCACTGATTCTCATCTGGTTCTTGTTGATCTGCGTAATAAAAATATTTTGGGCAATACAGCCGCCGAGGCTTTAGAAGAAGCTGGCATTATCGTTAATCGCAATGCTATTTTTAATGATCCTAATCCGCCTTTTTATCCGTCAGGTTTAAGAATGGGCACACCCGGAATTACTACTCGTGGTATCAAGGAAAAAGAAATTAAATTAATAGCCAAATGAATTAATGAAACAATTGAAGACGTTCAAAATACCAAAGAAAAGTTACAAATAAGTTTAGAGCAAGAAAAAGATAAACAAGTAAGAAAACAAATTATTAATAGCACAACGAGCCTAAAAAAGATAAATAAAGAAGTGAAAAAACTATGCCAAAAATTTCCCATTCGCTAAAAATTTCAACTAAAAAATAAACAACAAAAATAACATTTTAATAAATTAAATATAAAATATGGAAAAAAAGAAAAAATTTCAAATACAGCAAAATAGAGATTTATGTATTGGCTGTGGCCATTGCACCATGGTGTGTCCCGAGAATTGGGAAATGGATAACACCGATTATAAATCAAAACCTAAAAAAGAAATTATTGATGAAAGCGAATACGAAGGTAATAAAAATGCTGCTGATGAATGCCCAGTCCAATGCATTACTATTACGCCGATTGATACAAATTAATGTCCAAAACCAAATAATACAATATCTTTATTTTCTGTTATTGACTCTTGACTATTAATCTTTGTTATGCTACTCTTGATATATATTAAGGAATAATTAATAATAAG
>CAZYWI010000068.1:0-2768 GCA_964651585.1 uncultured Candidatus Saccharibacteria bacterium
CTCCTCAAACAATTAAAAAGAAAATTGAAAAATTAATTCCCTTAGATTAATTTCAAAAGTTAAAATAAAGTTAAAAATATGGAAGATAAAATTATTATTCATAACGCCAAAGTACACAATCTTAAAAATGTTAGTGTTGAATTACCAAAAAATAAACTGATAGTTTTTTCTGGGCTTTCAGGAAGTGGTAAATCATCTTTGGCTTTTGATACTATTTTTGCCGAAGGCCAGAGACGCTATATTGAATCTTTGTCTCCTTATGCCCGACAATTTTTAGGTCAGTTAGAAAGGCCTGACGTTGAAGAAATTATTGGTTTGTCTCCAGCTATTGCTATTGATCAAAAAGCCCTATCTCATAATCCTCGTTCTACTGTCGGCACTTTGACAGAAATTTATGATTATTTACGGGTTTTATTTGCTCGCCTGGGAGAAGTATTTTGTCCTTTGTGCGGTTCTCGCATTAAGAAACTTTCTCCAGAGGAAATGGTAGACATTATTGAAGAGCAAGCTAAAGAAAATAAGGAAAAAATTGTCAGCATTTTTTCTCCTGTAGTAAGAGGTAGGAAGGGAGAATATTATCAGCTTTTATATAATTTTTTGAATCTTGGATTTAGTGAGGCTCGCATTGACGGTAAACTATATTCTTTGCATAATCGTGTTGAGTTAGCTCGCTATAAAAATCATACCATAGAGATTTTAATTGACAAAGTAATGATCAATGATCGCAGTCGTTTGTTTGAGGCTGTGGAGTCAGCCTTGCTTTACAGTGAAGGCTTAGTGTTAGCTGTCTTGGGAGAAAAAGAAAAGAAAAATCAAAAGGAAATTTTGCTTTCTAGCTCTTGGACTTGTCCTAAGGATAATTTTGCTTTTCCCGAAATAGAGCCAAGATTATTTTCTTTTAACAGTCCCTATGGCGCTTGCCCAACCTGTCATGGTTTGGGTAAAACTGATTTATTTTTGCAAACTATTTGTCCTGATTGTCAGGGTAAAAGATTAAAGCCCGAAGCCTTAGCTGTCAAAATCAATGGGCAAAATATTTGGGATTTATGCCAAAAAAGTATTGACGAGCTTTATAACTTTTTTCTGAATTACGAGAAGAAGCTGACACCTTATGAAAAAGTTGTTAGTGAACGCTTGCTTAAAGAAATTGTTAGTCGTTTGAAGTTTTTATTAGATGTTGGCTTAGATTATTTAACTCTGACTCGAGAAGCAGAAACTCTTTCGGGCGGTGAAGCCCAAAGAATTCGTCTTTCTTCGCAAATCGGATCTCAACTGTCTAATACTTTATATGTTTTAGATGAGCCAACAATTGGACTTCACGATAGGGATACTAATAAATTACTAAATATTTTGAAAACTTTAAGGGATCAGCATAATACCGTGATTGTTGTTGAGCATGATGAGACTACCATTAAAAGCTCAGATTATTTAGTTGATTTGGGGCCAGGCGCTGGTAAAAATGGAGGTGAAATAGTGGCTGAAGGTTGAATTTCTGATTTATTAAAAAATCCAGAAAAATTTCCTCATTCTTTAACCTTAAAATATTTAACCGGCGAAAAGAAAATAGAAGTGCCGAGCGAGAGGCGCACTAAAATTTCAGAAAAATTAAAAATTATTAATGCCTCTGCTAATAATTTAAAAAATATTAATGTGGAAATTCCTCTAAGAAAACTTGTGGCCGTTACCGGTGTTTCTGGGAGCGGAAAATCTTCTTTGATCTATGATGTACTATTTAAAAATTTAGTTAAAGAAAAAGCTTATATTAACGAGCCTTTAGAAAAAGTGGAAAAAATTTTGGGTGGCGAATATTTGGACCGAATAATAATGGTTGATCAGTCACCAATTGGTCGTACTCCTCGCTCTAATCCAGCCACTTATACTGGTATTTTTACGCCGATTCGAGAATTTTTTGCTTCTTTAAAAGAGGCACGAGAAAGAGGCTATAATGCTTCCCGTTTTTCCTTCAATGTCTCTGGAGGCCGTTGCGAAGCTTGCGAAGGTGCTGGCTATAAATTAGTGGAAATGCATTTTTTGCCCTCTGTTTTAGTTAAATGCGACGTTTGTCAAGGAAAAAGATTTAATCGAGAAACTTTAGAAGTAAAATATAAAAATAAAAATATCTCTGATGTGTTAAATATGACAGTTGAAGAGGCTTTAGATTTTTTCCAAGATATTTATTTTATTACTGACAAGCTGAAATTATTAATGGAAATGGGTTTGGGCTATATTCAATTAGGCCAATCAGCGACAACTCTTTCTGGCGGTGAAGCTCAAAGAATAAAACTGGCTCGAGATTTAATTCATCCCTTGGGCAAGCATACTCTTTATCTCTTAGACGAACCAACAGTAGGTTTGCATTATTATGATATTGCAATGTTACTCCAAGTTTTAAATAGATTAATTGATAAAGGCAATAGTGTTGTTATTATTGAGCATAATATGCATATTATAAAATCAGCTGATTATATAATTGATTTAGGTCCCGAAGGAGGTAATAAGGGTGGAAAAGTTGTTGCCGTCGGCACGCCCGAAGAAATTACTCGGGTCGAAAAATCTTATACGGGTCAGTATTTGAAAAAGTATCTCTCTCGGAAGTAACCTTTAAGCTTTTATACTTTTTAACTTTTAGTTTTATGTCTCTATTAGATCAAGCCAAAAAATTACCACTTTCACCTGGAGTTTATCTTTTTTTAGATACAAATGGCAAAGTTTTATATGTTGGCAGGGCGACTTCTTTGAGAAAAAGAGTTTCTAGTTATTTTCAAAAA
>CAZYWI010000069.1:0-2715 GCA_964651585.1 uncultured Candidatus Saccharibacteria bacterium
ATTTTTTTAGCTAGTTCAAATTCTAAAGGGCTCTCATATTTAATTACAAGTTTGGTGGGTGTTGAGAGAGTTGTTGGTTTATGTTGGAATTTTTTTATGATCGATTGTATTCTTACATAAGTATATTGCAGATATACCGAGCTACCTCCTTCTAAATTAAGCATTTTGTTTCAATCAAAAGTAATATTATTGATTCTTGATTGACGAAGATCATTATAAATAATCGCCCCAATACCAATGGTCTCGGCAATTTTGTCTAATTCTTGTTTGGCCATTTTTCTGTTTTTTGACAGCAATAATTTTTTGGCTTTTTGTACTGCTTTGTTAATGAGATCATTGAGCTCAATAATGCTGCCGCTTCGTGTTGACATTTTTTTCCCATTGATTAATACTAAGCCAAAATCAACGTGCTGTGCAGTTACTTCCTGGGGTAGATAGCCAAGCTTTTTTGCTAAAGCAAAGAGCTGCTGAAAATATAATTTTTGCTCTCCCCCCACAACATAAATAATGGTTTGAGGATGGAAGGTTTTGATTCGATATTTTAAGGCAGCCAAATCTCGTGCCATATAGATTGAAGAGCCGTCTTGTTTTTGAAGGATAAACGAAGGTAAATTTTCTAAGGAATCTACAACAATAAGCGGAGTTGTTTTATCTTTTTTACAAATATTTTTCTCTAAACAGTCTTGAATAATCTCATCAACTTTATTTGCAAAATAGCTTTCTCCTATTCATAGATCAAAATTAATGCCGAGTAATTTGTATGTTTTAGTAAAACTTTTGACGCTAATATCGCGAAAATCTTTTCATAATTTAGTAATCGCTGGATCGTGTTGTTCTAATTTCTGGAATAATAATCGAGCCTCATCAATTATTTCGGGCTTAGTTTTTGCTTCACGATGGAATCTAACGTATAAATGATTCAATTCTTTGATGGGGTTCTGCTTGATTCGTTGTTTATTACCTCAATGTTTGTAGGCATATATTAATTCCCCAAACTGAGTGCCTCAATCACCCAAATGATTATCACCAATAGCTGTATAACCAGTGGCTTTGTAGATATTTATTAGGGATTGGCCTATAATAGTAGATCTTAAATGGCCAACCCCGATAGGCTTTGCAATATTTGGCGACGAATAATCAAATAGGGCTATTTGTTTAGCATTAAGATCACTTTCTCCATATTTTGAGCCAAGAGTAGCGGTTTGTTTTAAAACTTTTTGATAAAAATGAGTCTTATCAAGATCAATATTGATATAAGGGCCAGCTATCTTAATTTTACTAATAATGGTAAGATTCTGATTTTCTAATAATTTAGCTATTTGCTGAGCTATTATTAATGGATCTCCTTTAATTTGTTTTGCGATATTAAAAGTTGTGATTGTGAGGTCGCTCGAAATATTAGCAGGTGAAATTTCTATATTGATATCTCAGCCAAATTCAGATCGAATCAAACTTCTTAGCTGATTTTTAATATTTTGTAAAACGTAACTATTAGAATTGAGATATTTTCTTTGTTTTAATTCTTTGGTAATTTTCTTTTTGACTCTTTGTACAGATTGTTTTACTTTTTGCTGGGAAATCTTTAAATAATCTTGTTGTTGATTTGCTTTCATAATGTTTAATTAGTAAGGGACCTTAGCAACGTGACTTTTTACTTTTTATTATTAGAATTTTATTCTAACTGGATGGGAATTTCGACTTCTTTATTATCTCTAAGAATTTTTAGGACAATTTTTTCGCCTATCTGATAATTTTGTAGTATATCTTGCAAGTTACAATTTTTATTGATTTTAATATTATTGCATTCTAAAATTATATCTCCCTCTCTAAGCCCATATTGATCCGCAAGGCTACCTTTTAAGATGCTGGGACTTTTATAAATACTTGATGCGCCATAAATAATGAAAGCCCCGTAATTAACTGGTAAATTGTGCAGCTGCTTCATTATGTCGTCAATTAAAATATATCTGATGCCTAAAGATACCTGCCTGACCTCGCCAAACTTTTGGATATCTTTGACAACTTTTTTGGCTATATTAATAGGAATAGCTAAACCGATATTTTCAGCTCCTTCTACTACTAAAGTATTGATGCCTATAACTTTGCCTTTTAAATTTAAAAGTGGTCCTCCGGAATTGCCTGGATTAATAGCCGCATCTGTTTGTATTAGGCCTTTATATTCCTGAATCTCATTTTCACCATCGCTCATTTTAACATATCTAGAAAGGCCGGAAATAATACCGCGAGAAACTGTATGTTCAAATTCGTTTAAAACATTACCAATGGCAATAACTACTTCGCCCAATTGAATTTTTTGGGAATCGCCTAAAATTAAATAAGGAAATGTTTGATTATTTTCAGTTTTAATTTGAAATAAAGCAATATCGTTTATCTCGTTTTTATAAAGCAGTTGACAATCAAAAAATGAATCTTGATAATGAATTTTATAAGTTAGATTTGTGCTAATAATTGAGTGGCAATTAGTTAGCACTAATCCTTTTTTATCAACAATAAAGCCTGAGGAGTTTCCGACTTTAATATATGGCTGGTTATTCACTAAGAGAATATTTTCATTGGCAATGGAAATAGTTTGATCTGATTCGCCTGATGGCATAAGAGCCAAAATATCTACTACAGATTTTATATTTTTTTTCACAATTTGAGGAATAATTTGTGATTCTAATTTTCAGCACATATTAAGTTTTTATTTACATT
>CAZYWI010000070.1:0-2623 GCA_964651585.1 uncultured Candidatus Saccharibacteria bacterium
AATAACAATAAACACTCCTAATGCTAAAAATGGCCCAAATGGCACCCAGTCCTTTAAAGCCTTCTTTTTAGATGCTAATAATATTATACCAACAAAGGATCCAATAATAAAGGCTGCAATCAAAGCTAGAAGACTGTTGGTTAAACCGAGCATTAATCCTATCAAAAGGCCTAATTTGACATCTCCTAACCCCATTCCCCTTCCTTTTGTTAAAAGATAAATAATAAAAAGGAATCCTCCTACTGCGGCCGCGCCCAACAAATAAGAAATCAACACATTAAATTGGCAGTTAAAATAATCCATGTAGCTACTTAAGAAATTCAAACCACAGGAAGGAAAATTAAACTTCTTCGTCTTACTCAAACCGTAAAAAATTACATCAGCTATAACCGCCACGCCCATTGCAGAATAAATATATTTATCAGGCAAAAGGTAATGCTTGATATCGATAATAGATAAAATAATTAAAATGGCACTATAAAATAAGAAGAGGAGGATAGCGAACCAAACCCAAAAAGGAATGCTACCGGTAGCAATGACCAAACGAATAGCATCAAGCCGCAGTAATCGATAAGTTACCCCGGCAAAAATTAATGCTGTCAATAATTCTACAATCGGATATTGCCAAGAAATTTTTTTACCACAGTAGCGACATTTGCCTTTTAAAAAGATAAAACTAAAAAGAGGGATCAAATCATACCATTTTAATTGATGGCCACAAAAATTACAGCGGGATCGACCGCCAACTAATTGAGTAAATGGAATATTTTTATCGGGTTGGAAGCGAATGGTAATTACATTAATAAAACTACCCACTCCCAACCCGAGCAAAAAAACAATCGCGATAAGCAACGACTGTGGCATATAAAAATTTTGGTTTTACATTCCTACGCAATAAACCGGATCATCGCAATCTATGCCGGATATACTCAAACTACTAAGGTGGCCATTGTCAATATCACTATCTAAAAGTGAACTATTAGCATCTTCATCTTCAATTTTTACGCCAATCACATAGTGTTGACCGTCATCAGAAACGCCATAGCGATAAGTCGCCTCTGGATTACTAGAGCTATAATTGGGATCTTGGGGTATTTTATTTACTCCTATCCCAGCGTTTACTAAAGCAGTCTCTAAATCCTGCCAACTGCTAGCTGTTGGATATCTGCCATTTTTCATATAGTACAACTCCAAACCATTCTGAACTTCTTTTGTATCAGCTACTCTTCGTGTATCTCGGCCTCGTGTTCTAAAGCTGGATAAACCAACCAAAATTAGAGAAGCTAAGAGACCAATCACGGCGACTACCACGAGCATTTCGATAAGAGTAAAACCTTTGTTCTTTTTGTTCATATAAATAAGTTTTTTCGACTATTTTTAATTTAAATCGACCTTTGTTTATTATATTTTAACTCATTAAAATACTTGCGCCAAGTTATAAATTGGCATTAATACTGCAGCCACAAAAAGACCAATAAACACACCTAAAGCTACGATAAGAACTGGCTGAATAATCTCGGCTAAGTTAGCCGCCACTTGATCAACTTCATTACTATAAAAATCCGCTACTTTTTGCATTAACTCATCCACTTGTCCGGAAATTTCTCCTACAGAAATCATTTGGATCACCATTGGAGGAAAATATTTTGGATATTGAATCAAACAGTCGGAAATATTACTACCACTTCTTACGGCATTAGCAGTTTTCTTTAAAATATCTTCATAAACGACATTGCCTGTGATTTTTCCAGCAATCTCTAAAGAACTTGCTATCGGCAATCCACCCTTCAACAAAGCGCTGCAAGAAGAAGTAAAACGACTGATAGCGACTTCTTTTTGAATAGGGCCAATAATAGGCAAAGAAATAATCAGCTGCTGCCAAAAAGCCTTACCTTCTGGTGTCCGAATATAGCGAATGAACAAAACAATGACAATGGCTAAGAAAATAACAATGGCCACACCCCAACTCAAAAGAAAATCGCCCACTCCCATCAATACACGAGTAATAAAGGGCAGTTGACTGCCTGATTCAGCAAAAATACCTTTGAGCTGTGGAATTACTACTGTTACAACCAATATCATAACTGCCAAAAAAACGACAATAATAAATGCCGGGTAAATCATCGCATCTCTTAATTTTGATCTCAAATTGTTATCTTTCTCCAAATAATCTGCCAAATAGTTAAGAGTCTCCTCCAAACGTCCGGATAACTCTGCCGAACGCACCATATTGACAAAAAAATCCGAAAATACCCGAGGATGTTTTGCTAGGGCCTGAGAAAAATACAACCCTCCTTCAACATCAGTGAAAACATCAAAGATCGCATCTTTAAGCAAGGGATCAGTTACTTGATTGTACAAACTCTTTAATGAATCAACTAGCTGAACTTTTGCGGACAACAACACGCTGAGCTGACGAGTAAAAACCATCAGATCTTTAGTTTTAACACGTTGAAAAGGTCGAAGAAGTTTATCAAAAAATCCTTCCTTTTCTAAAGATTCTAAAGAAAGAACATAGATTTTGTTATCCTGCAAAATTTTAATAGCCAAATCTCGGCTGCCTGCTTCTACAACGCCGCTTTGAATTTCTCCTAAATCATTTCTGCCTGTATAACGAAACTTT
>CAZYWI010000071.1:0-2621 GCA_964651585.1 uncultured Candidatus Saccharibacteria bacterium
GCTTATACGAAAAAGGCAGCAATCTCACTTTGATGCCTGATTCTGGCGGTTTATGTCCTAGTGGTATGGTGTGGGTGCCAGCTCCGGGTAGATTCTGTATTGATAAATACGAAGCCAGTTATGCTGCTTCAGCTACCAAACCCAATGGAGACGCCTGTTCATCTAATTGTCCAATATCACAGTATAATACTAATCCTTGGGTAACAAGATCATCCATGCCATCTGTTTCTCAAACCGCCGCTATAACTTATTGTCAAAACATGGGTAAAGAATTACCCACTGATTTTGAATGGTGGTTAGCAGCAGCTGGTACTCCTGATCCTTACAATTCTAAACCAGCAAGAATATCTGGTGCTGAAGGTCCAGAGCCTTGCATGATTTGGAATACTAGTAGTTCTGATGGTATGGTAGAAAAACCCCAGGGTTCTCTTCAAACAACTGATGGCTATGTTTGGGGTTCTGATACTAACCCCAACATTAAAACTGGCACTGCCACTCAATGTCAATCAATAGTTGGTGCCATGGATATGATTGGTAATGTTTGGGAATGGACTAATAATACCTTAACCTGTAATGGCACCAACTGTACTTATCAAGGCATAACCATGCCCGCTGGGGGATATATTACCTCCATTAATAATGAAGGCATTCCTTTAACTACTGGTTCAGCTCAATTCAGTAATGATTATTACTGGACTAATGTTGCTGCTAATACTTATGGTTTTCTCCGGGGTGGTGGTTGGAATAATGGGGCTAGTGCAGGGCGATTTGCTTTGCATGTGAATGATGTGCCGGCCAACGCGAACGACATTCTCGGGTTTCGGTGTCTCCTTCGCTAGTTTCTTTCGTTTTTGGTCTTTGATCTTTGGATGTTAGATCTTTGGAAATTTGGTTTTTGTTCGCCGCCATTCAAAAATGATATTTTTGAATGGCGGCGGCAGGTTTTAAAAATTATGAAAAGTTATAAAAATGTTTACAATAATGTCTGGGATTTTAAAAATATTTTAAAAAGTTATTATTTGGCTCGAAAAAGAAAAAATACAAAAACTTATGTGATTGATTTTGAATGGAACTTAGAGCGAGAACTTTTAGAAATTCAAAAAGAACTTCAAGAAAAAACATATCAGCCGGGTTCTTATAAAAATTTTTATGTTTCTGATCCTAAAAAACGTTTAGTTTATGTTGCCTCTTTTAAAGATCGCATTGTCCATCATGCATTATGCAATGTTATTGAACCAATATTTGATAAAGGTTTTATTTATGATAGCTATGCTTGTCGTAAAAATAAAGGAACGCATTGTGCTGTAATGCGTTTAAAAAAATTTTTAAGAATTTTGTATTTTAAGTGCGGTTCTAATAATTTTTATATTTTGAAATGTGATATCTCTAAATTTTTTGATAACGTTGATAAAGAAATCTTATTTGAATTAATAAAGAAAAAAATTAAAGATAAAAATATTTTACGGTTGATTAAAAAAATTTTGAATTCAACCAATGGGCCCAAAGGAATTCCTATTGGAAATTTAACTAGTCAGCTTTTCGCCAATATTTATTTAAATGAATTAGATCAATTTGTAAAACATCATTTAAGGATTAAATATTATACTCGTTATATGGACGATTTTGTTATTGTATCAGATGATAAAAATCAATTAAAAATATGGCGAGAAGAAATAAAAAATTTTTTACAAAATCACCTACAACTTATTCTTCATCCTCAAAAACAAGAAATTTTGCCTGCCAAAATAGGTGTTGATTTTTTAGGTTTTCACGTTTTTCATTCTCATATTTTAATTAGAAAAAGCACAGTGAGGCGGTTTTGGGAAAAATTTAAAAAAGGCAAAATGAGTTATGAATCTTTTTGGTCATATGTAGGACATTTAAAATTTGCTGATTGGTGGGGATTAAAAAAGAAAATTGAAAATAAAATAGTTTTTGTTTATAGCCGTTCTTTTTGCGATTTTTATGATAAACGAACCGCCAATTTTTCATAAAACCTACGAATTAATATTGTGGCTTTGGCCTATTGTTAATAAATTTCCCAAATCTCAGCGTTTTGTTTTGGGGCAAAGAACGGAAAATACCCTGTTGGATTTTTTAGAATTAATTATTGAAGCTAAAAGTTCTAAAATAAAAATATCAGCCCTGGCAAAAGCTAGTGTTAAATTAGATAAATTAAGAATCATTATAAGATTAGCCAAAGACCTAAATTTTATTAGCATTAGACAATATCGATTTATCATTGGAGAAATAGATGAAATTGGAAAAATGTTGGGCGGTTGGTTAAGATCTTTAAATTAAAAGATAAACAGCCTAGTTTTTAAAAAATTAAAAATTAAGCCGTTTATCTTTAGAAGATAAACAAAGGATAAGAAAAAAATTTCTCCGGAGTGGTAGTTGGAATAATGGGGCTAGTGCAGGGCGATTTGCTTTGAATGTGAATAATGTGCCGGCCAACACGAACAACAATATCGGGTTTCGGTGTCTCCTTCGAAGTGTCAATAAAATAAATAAATATTTTATACGGGCCCGATTTTTTAAATTTACGGATTTAAAAACCGTGCCTAAAGAAACTGCTGTTCTTATTCTCGTCTTGTAAAATAATTCAGTGTTTATTTTAT
>CAZYWI010000072.1:0-2599 GCA_964651585.1 uncultured Candidatus Saccharibacteria bacterium
TGTTTTGGTTGTATCCTTGGCAATTAAAATAGCAAGATTTGAAAATGTAGCAACTAAGTCAGTAGTATCATCATCACCATTAAGATCGTTTCCAGCTGTTTCAGCAACATAAGGAGCACTCGCTAATAACGTAGTACCATCATATAATTTGACAGCACTAATGAGAGGCTTCTTAGCCGGATATCCAGAATCTGTGATTGTAGTTTTGAATGTTTTGATAGTAACATCTCTATTTTCAGCTTTAACATCAAATTTGGCAATTTCTATATCGGGTGTAGTATTTGTTTTGCTTCCAACAATAAATCCTGTTTTTGGAGAACTTGCGCTAAGAGAAAAAGTTAAAGCACCAATTGAAGATGTACCCAAATCGTGATCTAGAGTACCAGTAATAACAGCTGATCCTGCGTATTGATCAAGACCCTTTCCATCTCTTCCCCTAAAAGCATTGGGTTGGAAAGAAAAAGTACCTGTTCTTGTAGTGTCTGTGCTAGTTAACACGGTAACTTTGACAACAACATCAACACTGCCTGATTTAGGAACATTGATATCGAGATTATCAAATCTTAATGTGTAATTAGAACCAAAAGTATTTTCTATGAAGTTTTCCTTCAAAGCTGGAAGACTTTTAACTAATGAACCATTAACATATAACTCAAAAGTTGAATATGTCTTTCATGGTTGAATTGCAGATCCAGCAATATTAACGTCAACTCTTTGAACAGTAATGTCTGAATTCTTAGCTTCTAATTTAGCAGCTAAAACAGGTTTTTGAGTATCACCTTTCTTTAAAGTTGATTCAATATAAGAAGGTGAAACTGTAGCAGTTAAAGAACCTTCTGTTCCAGCAACAGTTGTGACTGTTGTAGATGGAGTTGTAGGTGTGGTTGGAGTTGTTGGAGTGCAGTACAAAGCATTAAACTTTGTTCTGGTAGCACTGGCAACAATACCTGTTCCCTTGGTTAAACCAAGAGGAAGTAAAATATCAGCAGCATATTTCTCTTGGAATTTGATAACAGCCGCTTGGGTTAAAGTACCAAAGTAGGTTGTTTCATTTCCCGCAGAACCAGCACCAGTGGTAGCTACGACAGTAGCAGCATCTTTGTTGAGACCCTGTTGAAGCGTTTTAACTTCAGCATCAGTCATACCAAGCTTTAAAGTCTTGGTTAAGCAAAGAGGTGTACCTGTAGTAGTAACGGTTGTGCCTTGTAAGGCAGCAATTTGCTGCAATAAAGCGTTAATCTGAGCTTGCAATTCCTCAATGGTTGTTGCACCAGCAAAAGGAACAAAAGAAGATAAAACAAATGTTGCAGCGATTATAAGAGATAAACCTTTTTTCATTTTTAATTATTTAAGAATTTTTTATTAAGAAATATAGTTATTAGCCGACCCCCAACCCAAATTTAAGATGATTAAAAATGAGTTAAGCTGGGTAATAACTCTAATTAGATCCTTCTCCTGATTTTATTTCAGCAGAAGGCTGAATTAGCAATTTAAGTTTTAAGCTTTCAACTTTATCAAGATTAACGAGAGCTTCAACACAATCGTTGGCTTCAAGATACTTTTTGGCATCTTTCAGCAAAACAAGAATTTCGGGATATTTTGCAGGATTAAACACAGCATTGTCTTCGGAATTCAAAAGATTATTAAGTTTTTGGGATAAATATTCTGGACAATTATTAACTTTATCTTGGCTTTCAGTAATAACGGCTAAAATTTCATTTTTTGTTTGTTGAACTAATTTTTGAATATCTTTTTGGGGTTCTGGATTTTGAGATTGAGCTTTATTAATAGGAGACGGTTTTTGAACTTCAGTTGTTACAGTGGCTTTCTTATCAAGTTTATTTAAAGCGAGATTATTTTGAGAGCTGGAAGCGTTAGCTGAAGATTGAGCGGGAATTTGAAGAGCAATTTTTTCTAATTTATCTGTGGCTTGAAGAATATTAGCGGAAAGAGCCACGACTTGCTTGGGATTTTGAAGTTTGTGAATTCCGGCAGTTGCTAATGATAAATCTTTTTCTAAAGACTGGTTGAGAGATGCGATTTTTCTGGAATTAGGATTAGGTTGGGATTGCAAAATTTGTAAAGCCTCGGCTTTTTCGTTGGCCAAAGATAGGCGCTGAGTAATTTGTTTTTGAACTGGTAAAAGGCTGTAAACTGCATTGGAAAGATTTTCCTTTAGAGGATAAAAAGCGCTCAAAGGAGAAATGGCTTGGACACCAAAAACACCTAAAACCATTAATCCCGCTGTAGCCAAAGAAATAATGGCAGGTTTGGTTGGCATTCAATTGATTTTTCTAACCACATATTTAGGTTGTTTTGCCTCTTCTTTAGCCTCGATTTTAGTAAAAAGCTGAGCTTTGGTAGTATTTTTTCAGGCTTTATCCGGCTCAATTTGCTTTAATGAATTAAAAACCCCAAAAATTTCGCTTTCTGGAGCTTGATTTTGTAAAGAATTGGTTATTTTTTGATCATTCTTAAGAGTTTTCATAATTTAAATTTGTACCTTTATTTTATAACTGGATCATAGTTTATCGTACTGTTGGTTATATTAATGTAGACGTATTTCCTGCCATTTTGTTACACCTTCCCGCAGTTCAAT
>CAZYWI010000073.1:0-2550 GCA_964651585.1 uncultured Candidatus Saccharibacteria bacterium
GAGCTTCTTTAGTATAATCTGAAGAACCGCCTAATTTAATTATCTCTTTATAAATTTTCTTTGCGCTAGCGATGTCATTTGTAGCTTCATAACATTGACCTACTTTTAAAAGGCTATGAGCTACCAGATCACTTTCTTTAGGGAAAATATATTTTATTCTCATAAATTCAGTTATCGCCTGCTTATAATTACCTTCATTGAAATATATTTCGCCTAATCGAAATTGAGCTTCAGCACCAATATTATCTGTCCTAGATGAAGCCACACTTTCAATGATTTCAATTGCTTTGTATTTTTCTTTTTTGTTTAAATAAATTGCAGCCAATTCAATTTTGCTTCTATCGGCAAATACATTATTTACGAAAGAAGATGAATGTATAAATGATTTTTCGGCATTTAAAGTATCTTTATTATTTAAATAAATTTTACCAATATAAAATAAAGCTTCTGCCGAAATATCCTGGGAAGGATAGTTATCAACCACTTTTCTATAATAATCTATTGCTTTTTTATTTTCCATTTTACTTTGATATATCTGTCCTATTTGAAGTAAAGAGTTCGGAGCTAGTGAATGATTTTTATAATTTTCAAAGATAAATTGGAAGTTTTTTATCGCCAAATCATAATTCATCATTTCAAGATAACATCTAGCAATATTATATTTAGCATTTGGAATAAGTTCAAATTGGGGGTATTTTGATATTATAGTTTCAAATGTCTTAATAGCTTCATCATATTTCTTTTGACCTAAAAGGAATTCCCCTTTTAATAATAATAACGAGGGTGTAGATTTATGATCTGGATTTCTTTGAATAAAATCAGATATAACCTTTACAGCCTCATCATCTTTACCTTGGATAGAATAACAATACTGAATTCCGCTTAATGCATCTAATAAATAAGGACTATTAGGATAATTTTTAATTATCTCATTATATTGTTTTACAGCAGAGTTATATTCCTTTTTGTTATAATATGCATCACCAATACTATATATAGCTTTTGGGACTAAATCACTTTTAGGATAGTTTAATTGAACTTTTTGGAATTCAGTTATTGCCATGTCATACTCTTTTCTTTGGAAATACATCCAACCTATACCATATTGAGCATCATCAGCAAGATCAGAATTCGGGAAATTTTTTAACAAATTTTTAAATTCTTCTATTGCTTTTCCGAAATTACCGCTTCTGTACTCTGTTTGTGAAAGTTGATAATAAGCAAAATCAGTATTCTTATTATTTCTATATTGACGAATAAGTAAACGATATATTCCAGCTGCTTTTTCGTAATTCTTTAAATTGTAATAACACTCTGCTAATCTTAAATAAGAATCATAAGTATAATTTGAGTTTGGATACTTTTCAGTATACTCTTCGAATGTTTGGGCTGCGTAAGAAAACTCGTTTGCTTTAAAGTATGACCACGCTAGGCCATACAAAGCTTCTTGTGTTTTTTTACTGTTTTTATATGTATTAAGAAATTTAGAATAATTTTGAATCGAACTCTTAAAATCACCTGCAAGAAATTCGGATTCTGAAAGCCAAAATGTTGCATCTTCTGTTAAACTACCTTTTGGATATAATTCTAAAAAGCGTCTAAACTGTTTTACAGCATCGGAATATTTTTTTGATTTTAAATAACACCAAGCTAAATTATAATTGCCTTCATATTTCAAATTATCAGGTAAATTATCAAAAGATAAAAGTTTAGAAAATACTTTTACTCCTTCCTCGAAATCTTGAAGAGCAATGTTGGTTTCACCAAGCATTCTATACGCATCGTAAAGTACATCACTTTTAGGAAATTTTTTTATGAGCTCTTCAAAATTATTCTTAGCCCCTTTGTAATTTTTTTCTTCATACTCTATTATTCCAAGCTCAAAATAAGCATTATCAGTATAGCTACCTTCTGGAAATTTATTTATTAGAGATTGAAAAATCTTTTTTGCTGAACTAACATTGCCACTTAATTTACTCGCTAATCCTTTCCTTAAAAGTGCACTCTGAGATAAATCATCACTTCCATTTGAGATTTCATCAAAAGTTTTAATTGCTTCATTATATTTTTTTTGATTCAGATAAACCCAGCCCAAAGAATATTTTGACTCTCTAAAATGCTCCTGATTTGGGAAAGTTGATATGTAATACTTATACTCTTTTTCTGCTTCATCGTACTTTTTCAAGTTATAAAAAGATTCAGCTATCAAGAAACTTATATTTGATAGAGCAACAGAATCTGTAACATCATTTCTAATCTCTGATAATTCACTGATAGTTTTCTCATAATTTTTCATATAAAAATAACATTCACCGACTCTTACTTTAGCTGCTTGCGTAAGCTCATCTGATGGAAATTTCTGCAAGTACTCTTGATATGATTCTATTGCTTTTTCATATTTATTTTGCTTTTGATAAACCCAACCTATAGAATAAAAAGCATAATTAGCAAGCCTATTAGTTGGATAATTTTCTGCACTTAGCCTATAATATTTGATCGCTTCATCATATTCACTTATTTTAAGATAAGATTCACCTATCCAATAAGCAG
>CAZYWI010000074.1:0-2517 GCA_964651585.1 uncultured Candidatus Saccharibacteria bacterium
AAAAATATCGATAGTTTTGCTATTTTTAATAATTCGTCAATCTGTGGTAAATTTGACCGATTTCCACGATGCGTGAATCTATCATTACTCGATTCTCTAATTCGATGTGCTTCATCGGCAATTAACACATCTATGGAATTTGCTTCCGCATTTACAAAACTATTGAAGAATTTAAAAAGCGATCTCGCTCTCGGTCCGACTATTTCTCGTAATGTTTCTGTGAAAGCCTTGGAACCAGTGGCATGCATCACCGTTCGTCCTTGCCGCAAAAGCTCCCCCATAACTTCTAACGCTATTACAGATTTCCCCGTACCAGGACCGCCTTTTACTATAACTATTGATTTTTGTTCTCCCTTAGCAAGTTGTTTTGCTTTATGCATTATTGCATTATACGCAGCAATCTGTTCGTCAATTAGATTAAAAACCTGGCATTTATTTATCATCTCACTCGTATGATCGAGCAACCTTTTGGTGGGTTGGATAGGGCTGGTTGCAAATCGTTCATAAATTATTTGCCCCCTGCCACCTTGAAGTCGCTGTCTTAAATATCTTCCTAATTCAACTGCGTCTTCTTTTGTAAATAATGGAAAGGTTTGAATTAATTTAGAGTATTCCGGAGTCAAAAGCACAGCATTTTTAAATTTCGAATAATTATGCAGGTATACAGATGCACTTAATTGTGGTGCGTTACTCTCCTGAAAAATTTTAAGAAAGTCTTTAAGACCGAAATAATAACCTTGCACTTGCAAAGCAGGATGGGGTTGTTCTCTTTGAAATTGACCGTAATTGACAATTACATTCCCTTCTGTTTCAGCAATTTGAACTTCTGAATTGGACCACTGCTTTAACTCCAATATCACAATATTCTCTTCGTTCTTCATATTATAACCAAAAAGTATGACATCAATCCTACGTGAAGAATAAGGGAGTTCGTATTCAACAACAATATGATTATCTTTAAGACCGGCGTAAATAAAACTATTGTTTAAAATAGCAAGTGAATTAACCCAAGATTTGTATTCAGCTTGAGATGGATTTTTTTTATAATATGCCTGATATCTTTCGGCAGTCCGATCTGCAATACAGTTATGCATTACATCCTCATTAAATTGTTCTATAGAAGCTTCGTAAAGAATCATTTGTAATCTTCAAATTAAATCGCTCTCTTTAAAACTAAAATATTTATCTTTTGTTACAATTATATGATCAATCAATGGGATATTAAAAATTCTAGCAACTTCTTCCAGCCGTCTAGTTAAAGCTATATCTTCCGGAGATGCTTCGGGATCTCCTGAAGGATGATTATGTGCCAAAATAATAGAAGCTGCACTATAAATGAAAGCTTCTTTAAAAACTTCCCTTGGGTGAATTAAAGCCGCATCTAGTGTACCTATTGATATATCTTTTTCTTTGATCAAACAATTGCGACTATCTAACAATAAAATAAAAAAATGCTCCTTTTTTTCTCTTCCAATCCTATATCTTAAAAATTCGGCAACTAATGATGGTGAATTGAGTATCTGTTGATGGTTGGAAATTTTTTCTTTGGCGTATCTTTCTGCAAGTGATTGAAAAAGTTTAATGCCAAAAATATTAAAAGGACCTATGCCCTTTATCCTTTGTAAATCTTCTGAAGAAGCTTCTAATACGCCTCGCAAGTCTTTAAATTCTCGAATGGCATCTTTCGCCATCTGTTTGCAATCTTTACGAGGAGTTCCTAATGTTAAAAGCAATTCCACTACTTCATAATCAAGAAAACCATCTAGACCATTTTTTAAAAAACGTTCTCGTAATCTTTTACGATGACCTTCTAATTTTTTCGCATTTTCCTTTTCCATATTAGTATTACCTTTTATAATTGATCATATTTAGCATAACTACCTTTTGCTTTTTCAATGGGATATTTTTCTGCGTTTTTTATCAGTTTTTGTTCGAGAGCATCAGCAATATCAATATCTAAATCATGACTCATTAATAAAATCCAATATAAAACATCTGCCAATTCATCAGCGAGATGAGATTTATGAGATTTTATATACTCTTCAAGATCTTGTCCATTTCGCCACTGAAAATGCTCTAATACTTCACTAGCTTCCAACGCCAATGAAACGGCAATGTCTTTAGGATTATGGAACTGCTTCCATTCACGAGCATCTCTAAATTCAATAACTTTTTTGGTTAAAAAATCTATTTTATCCATATTTTTATTTTTATAATTTAATTATACAATTTTTATTTAAAAATCAAAGGGGGAATGCCAACGAATTTTTAACATTTATTTCAGCTTGATCGTAGATAAGCCCCTTGAATTTTTATAAAAATTTTCAATAAAACCGTAAATAAAAAATATCCGAAAAGTCCATAAAGTGGTATGGCAAAGAAAAATTAAAATTGGTCTTTTTTTTAAATCCTCCAGCTAATTAGTGCGAAATATACCAATTTATTTAATTAAAATTCAGAATTAGCTCATGAATTAATTCATGAATTAATTCATGAGCAATTTTGGAGAAGAAGGTG